>RFJV01000284.1 GCA_003694775.1 Chloroflexota bacterium
ATGGGTCAATGAGCCAATTGAAAATTGAGAATTGATAATTGAAAATTGAGAATTGACATGCGCGACGTATCTATTATCGGAATTGGACAAACTCCTATCGGAGAACACTGGGATAAGAGCCTGCGCCAGTTAGCGTACCAGGCTCTGGCCGCGGCCATGCGCGACGCAGGCATTGAACGCACCGACGCCCTGTACGTGGGCAATATGCTGTCCGGAGAGATTTCCGGGCAGTCGCACCTGGGCGCTCTGGTGGCCGACTTTGCCGGCCTGCATGGTGTGGAAGCGGTCAAGGTGGAAGCCGCCTGCGCCAGCGCCTCGGCCGCCTTCCGGCAGGCCTATATCGGGGTGGCCAGCGGCCTGCAGGACATCGCCATTGCCGTTGGCGTGGAAAAAATGACCGACGACGTGGGCAGTCGGGTAACCACCGGCCTGGCTGGCGCGGCTGATGCAGACTACGAGGTCATTCACGGTATCAGTTTTGTGGCTCTCAACGCCCTGCTGATGCGCCGTTATATGTACGAATACAACCTGACCCGCGAAGCCTTTGCCGGTTTTGCCATCAACGCCCACTCCAATGCGGTGCATAATCCCAACGCTATGTTCCGCAAGCCTATCTCCAAAGAGGCTTTTATGCGTGCCCCCGTCGTCGCCGACCCGATAACCCTGCTCGACGCCAGTCCAATGGCCGACGGCGCGGCCGCGGTGGTGCTGTGCCCCACCGAACAGGCGCGGGAATTCACCAACAACGCGGTCCGTGTGGCCGGCAGTGCCGTCGCCACCGATACCCTCAGCCTCCACGACCGCCGCGACCCGCTCTGGCTGAGGGCCGCGGAACTGTCGGCTAAAAAGGCGTACAAGCAGGCCGGGGTTGGCCCGCAAGATATTGACTTTTTTGAACTGCACGACGCCTTTACCGTGATGTCGGCTCTGAGCCTGGAGGCCTGCGGATTTGCCGAACGGGGAAAGGGAACCTGGCTGGCCCAGGATGGCGAAATCAGCCTGACTGGCCGGATTCCTATCACCACCCGCGGCGGTCTGAAGGCTCGCGGCCATCCCGTCGGCGCGACGGGGCTGTACCAGATTGTCGAAGCCGTCCAGCAGTTGCGCGGCGAGGCCGGTGAAAATCAGGTGGCAAACGCCCGATTTGGAATGACCCAGAATATCGGCGGTAGCGGCGCAACGATAATTACCCATATTTTTGAACGGATTGAGTAGTTCTTGAGTTGAAAGGAGTACATCATGAGTGTTGAAATTTCACGACATTGGCGATTGAATCCCCAGCGGTACCGGCTGGTCGGAGAAGAATGTCCGCGGTGTGGGGGGAAAATTTTCCCGCCGCGGGATGTTTGCCCCTACTGCGCAGACAATGAGCCTCAGCCCAGCTTCAAGTTCAGCGGCCGTGGAGAGGTCTTTTCCTATACCACGGTGCACAACGCCCCCGAAGGGTACGAAGACCAGGCCCCGTACACCGTTGCCCTGGTCAAGCTGGAGGAAGGGCCGCTGGTCACCGCCCAGCTCACCGACGTCAGCAGTGGTGAGGTGGAGATTGGTATGCCCGTAGAAATGGTCACCCGCAAAATTCGCGTGCAGGGCGATGAAGGGTTGATTATCTACGGCTACAAGTTCCGGCCCCAACTGCAAGCCGCCTGAAACAGAACGGGCGGGTTCGGCACGTCCGACCCGCCCGCTGAAGATTTCCCCCAACAGCCGTAAGTCGGAAAAGGTGAAACGCGCCGTTTACATTTTCCGACTATTCGGTGTTGTCCTCGCCTGTCCGCGGAATTCGCCGGACCGGTAACCATCCCGGCCCGGCTTTTTTCGCTTGCCAATTCCCCCCCCAGATGCTAGAATCGAATCAGGCCGGTTGACCCTCTGGGAAACCGGCAAAAATTCGTCTGCAAGGAATGTGCTCCTTTGATACGCATAGAACCTGCGGAGCTGGTCGATTTGAATATCTGCTGTCAGATGGTGCTTGCCTACACCACCGATTATGTCTGGCAGATGCAGGCCACCGAAAACGAACGGGGCGTGGAAGTCCGGTTCGATGTGGTCCGTTTGCCGCGGACGATGCGGGTAGAGTATCCCCGCCATCCCGATGAGCTGATTGACCACTGGCATTCGGAAGGCTGTTTTCTGGTGGCCCGCACGCCGGAGGATGAACTGGTAGGGTTTATTGATGCCGTCCCGTACCCGGCCCAGAGCATGCTGTGGATTCACAATCTGGGAGTTCTGCCGGCTCATCGCCGCTGTGGAATAGGGCTGAAGCTGGTGCGGGCCGCGGCCCAATGGGCGGCAGACCACCAGCTTCAGCGGCTGATGATGGAGATGCAAACCAAAAACTACCCCGCGGTTTCCTTTGCCCAGAAGCAGGGCTTCCGGTACTGCGGCTACAACGAGCAGTACTACCAGAACGGCGATATTGCCCTCTTTTTCTCCCGGCCTGTGTGATTCAATGGTTCAATTATCAATGAGCCAAAGAGCCAATGAGCCAATGGTTCAATTATCAATGAGCCAAAGAGCCAATAAGCCAATGATTCAATTGAAAATTGAAAATTGAGAATTGATAATTGATAATTGACTTCTTCATCCAGCTCAACCAAATAATCTCCTCGGCAGTGGTGATTCTGGCCTTCTCGCTGTTCGTCTATATGGTAGTCAACAACCTGAGAAGTCCGGTCAGCCGGGGATTTGCCGCTTTGCTGGCCTGTATGAGCTTTACCTATGCCGGTGATGTGGCCCTGTTCAAGGTGAACAGCCTGGAGGCCGCGGTCCCCTGGCTCCAGTTCCAATGGATAGGGATTGCGTTTCTGCCGGCGGCCTATCTTCATTTTGCCGACGCGCTCCTGCGCACCATGAATGCCCCCTCTACCCGTCGACGGGTGGCGGTGGTCATCGCTTACATTTTTGGTCTGCTGTTGCTTCTGCTGGCCCTCCGCACCGAGTACCTGGTGCGCGGCCCCTTCTATTCTCCCGGCATTACCCAGTTCCGGGCCGGCCCGTTCTTCTGGGTGTTTACCATCTATTTCTACACCACCCTGGTGTGGGGCGCGTACAAAATCTTTTGGGCGCGGGCGCGCTGTTTGACTTCCGGTGCCCGCCGCCGGATGACCTATCTGGCCGTGTCGTTCATTGCTCCTGCCCTGGGGGTGTATCCCTATATGCTGATTGCCAGCACACCGGCCCTGCCCACGCTGTCGCTCCTGGTTATTCTGTTTTTGGGCAACGTGGGCATTGGGACGATGATTGTGGTGATGGCCTACAGTGTGGCCTTCTTCGGCGCCCTGCCCCCGGACCGGGTGGTCAAGCACAATCTGGTGCACTTTCTTCTGCGCGGTCCTCTGCTGGCAACGGTGGTCATCCTGCTCATTCAGGCCATGCCGCCCCACGAACGCATTCTCGGTTTGCCGCGCGATATGGTCCTCTCGACCTCCATCGTGGCGACCATCGTCCTGTGGCAGATTTTGGTCAACATTACCAAGCCGGCTATCGACAGCCTGATTTTTCCCCGCGACCGCACCGAAATCGCCTGGATTAGCGAGCTGGACCGCCGCCTGCTGACCACCACCGACCTCCAGCAGGCCCTGGAAAATATTCTCACCGCCCTGTGTGAACTGCTTCGGGTAGAAACCGGCTTTATCTACAACCTGACCGCCCGCCAGGGGCCGCGGCTGGAAACCCGCGTCGGCAAGCCGGAAGCGGTGGAGCAGGCCACTGCCGGTCTGGACGTGGCCGATTTGATTGCCCAGAAAAACGGCGACGACGATTACCGCTTCATCATCCAGAACAAATTCTGGTTTATCATTCTCAAGAATAAAAAGCGGGACCGCTCTCTGGGCCTGCTGGGACTGGAAGCCCGCGCCGACACGGTCGACCTGACCCCCGCCGAGGAGGAACAGGTGCTCTTCCTCATCCAGCAGGCCGAGCTGGCTCTGGAAGACCGCCGGCTCCAGCAGGATGTCTTTGAAGCCCTCAAGAGTATCATCCCGGAAATAGACCGCATCCAGCGCCTGCGCAGTGCTGTGCGCTACGCCGGCTCGCCCAGCCTGCTGTCGCTGACGGAAAGTCCGGTGCACCATCAGGATTTTCCGCAGATGGTGCGCGACGCCCTGACCCACTACTGGGGCGGCCCCAAACTCAGCAGTAGCCCCTTGCTGGGGCTGAAGGTGGTGCAGGACGCTCTGCAGGAACACGACGGCAACGCGGTCCGTGCCCTGCGGGCCGTGCTGGCCCAGGCCATCGAAATGCAGAAACCCCACGGCGAACGCCGGATGACCGCCGCCGAATGGCTCATCTACAACATTTTGGACCTCAAATTTGTCCAGGGGATGCGCGTTCGCGATATTGCCCAGCGGCTGGCCCTCAGCGAGTCGGACCTGTACCGCAAGCAGAGGCAGGCCATTGAGGAAGTGGCCCGCACCCTGCGCGAAATGGAAACCAGGGAGTCGACCACGGCTTCAAACGGCGCGGAGCACCCGCTCCCCTCTCACCGGCAATGAATCTCTTCCGTCGTCCGTCTGTCTGCCTGCTGACCATCCTGGTAGTGGTCATTTTATTCAGCCCGCTGGCCTGCTGGCTGACCGGCATCGGCCAGCAGGCTGACACTCTGTCGGCGCAGGTCATCCGCCTGCCGGACGGAACCCTCGTCAGCAGTCCCAAAGCCCAGGCCCTGCACCGCCTCACCCTGCCCCTGCGGGTCGAGCGCGTGCTGGTGTATCCTCTGCTGTTGCTGGCCTTTCAGTTCAGCGGGGGCGCGCTGGCCTGGCGCGTCCGGCTGGAGCGGCTGGTGGGACGCCGTTTCCGCGGCAGTGAGATGGCCGTTGTTCTCCTGTTTATTTTGACCTTCCACCTGGCCCTGTATCTGCTCTATCTGCCCTTCAATTTCTACCGGGGATTCGTGCTCATGCGCCAGTTTGGCCTGTCGACCCAGACTGCCGCCGGCTGGCTGTCCGACTGGGGCAAAAGTGTGCTCATTGCCCTGCTCACCGATGGCCTGCTCTGGACCGGCTTCTACTGGCTCCTGCGCCGCCTGCCCCGGCGCTGGCCCGTAGTCGCCGGCGCCGGTCTGCTGGTCTTCAGCCTGGTTTACACTCTGCTGACCCCCGTGCTCATCACCCCCCTGTTTTACGAAGTCCGCCCGCTGGAGGATGCCGCCCTGCGCCAGCGGATTCTGGCCCTTGCCGGCAGGGCCGGGATGGCGGTGGACCGGGTGGAAGTTATCGACGCCAGCGCCAAGACCACCGCGGTCAACGCCTATTTTACCGGTTTTGGCCGTGCCCGGCGGATTGTACTGTACGACACCCTGCTGGCCGGCTACACCCCCGACCAGATTGAGGTAGTGCTGGCCCACGAGATGGGCCACTGGTATTACCGGCATCATTTGCTGGCTGTTCTGGGGGTGGGCGCGGCGGCATGGCTGGGGCTGTTTGGCCTGCGCTGGCTGTTAAACCGGACGTGGCCGCGGCTGGGTCTGCGCGGCCCCGCAGACGTGGCCGGTCTGCCGTACCTGCTGGCGGTGGTAGCTATCGCCTCCCTGCTGTCTCTGCCCGTGCAGAATGCCGTCTCCCGCTACGCAGAGCGCCAGGCCGACCGGTTTGCCCTGGAGGTCAGCCAGAAGCCGGAGGCGTTTGTGCAGTTGTTTGAGCAGTTCGCGGAGCAAAATCTGTCGCCGGTCGACGCGCCGGGGTGGGAGAAGTTTCTGTTCTACACCCATCCATCCATTGCAGAACGGATTCGGATGGCGGAATTGTGGGTTGGAGATTAGAGATTGGGAGATTGGAGATTGGGTTGATATAATGTATCATAAGCTGGCTTCAGGATGCTCCCGATGACCAACCAGATAAAAACTCTGGCAAAACAGTTGAGACCTATCTTTACCCGGTATGCTGATATTCAGGCCGTTTACCTGTTTGGCTCCACCGTGACCGGCCACCAGCATCCCAACAGCGACCTGGATTTGGCCCTGGTTCCCCGGTCCAATACCCTGCGCCGGCAAAAGCTGGATATCCTGACCGATTTGGCCCGGGCCGGGTTTGACAATGTGGATTTGTTGATTTTAGATACCAACGACATCGTTTTGAAGTATGAAGCCGTTCGGTTCAACCGGGTGATTTATCATACTGATGATTTTGAGCCGGCAGTCTTCTTTTCCAATGTAGTCAGACAATACCTGGATTTTGTGCCGTACCTTGAGGTTCAACGACAGGCTTACAAGCAGAGGATTCTAAATGGTCAGACCGGAGGTTTTTCGGAAACGGTTGAATAAACTGGATGAGTATCTTGCAGTTCTTGAGAACCTGCGTCAGGTTGACCGGCAAACTTTTAAGACTCATCCCCAATTATACGGCAGTGCTGAACGTTTTCTGCACCTGGCCATTGAAACCGTCCTGGATATGGGCAACCATCTGATTGCCGATGAAAATTTGGGGGTGGTAAACCATTACAGCGATATTCCGGCCCTTTTGGCCGATAAGGGGTACATCCCGGCTGACCTGGCCCAACGTTGGACCAGAATGATTGGCTTCCGAAATATTCTGGTGCACGATTATCTGGATATCGACCGCGATATTGTATACCAGACTTTGCAAAACAACCTGGCAGATTTTGAACAGCTCAAACGGTTCTTTGCCCGGTTTTTGTAGGGCAACAGCCGGCAGTTGCCCTGCTGTTTTCACAACCCCAGACGGGGCCACAGCGCATCAATGCGGGCCTTGACCGCGGGGTCCATCCGGAGCAGTTCCGGCCACGGACGGGTGTAGCCCTCCATCGGGCCTTTGGCCGTGGCGTCGATGCCGATTTTGCCGCCGTAGGCAAAGCGGTAGCTGGCGTGGTCCAGGGCGTCGGTGGGGCCATCCTGGATGATGACATCGCGGGACCAGTCTACATTGCTGAGCATGTGAAAATAGGCTTCCTGCGTATTCTGTACGTCCACGTGCTCGTCAAAAATCACGATACAGCGGGTCAGCATCATCAGCCCCAGTCCCCACAAGCCGTTGATAACCTTGCGGGCGTGTCCGGGATACCGCTTTTTGATGGACACAAAAATCAGGTTGTGGAACACCCCCTCCGGCGGCATATTGACATCCACAATTTCCCCCAGAAACAGCTTCATCAGGGGCAGAAAAAGGCGTTCGGTGGCCTTGCCCATCCAGTAATCCTCCATCGGCGGCAGACCGACCACGGTGGTGGGGTAGATGGGCCGTTTGCGGTGGGTGATGGCGGTCACATGCAGTACCGGGTATTCGTCGGGTGGGGTGTAGTAGCCGGTGTGGTCGCCGAATGGGCCTTCCACGCGGCGTTCGTGGGGGTCAACATACCCCTCAATGACAAACTCGGCGTGGGCCGGCACCTCCAGCGGCTGGGTCACGCAGGGGGTCAGTTCGACCGGCTGGCCGCGTAGCCAGCCGGCCAGCAGAAACTCGTCGATACCGGGCGGCAGAGGGGCACTGCCGCACCACATCACCGCCGGGTCGCCGCCCAGACTGACTGCCACGGGAATACCCTCGACGCCCGTTTCCTGGGCCACACGGGTATGCTCGGCCCCGCCTTTGTGGATTTGCCAGTGCATGCCCAGCGTCCGCCGGTCGAAAACCTGCAGGCGGTACATGCCCACGTTGCGGGCGTTGGTCACGGGGTCGCGGCTGATAACGGTGGGCAGGGTGATGAACCTGCCGCCGTCTTTGGGCCAGCATTTGAGGACAGGCAGGCGGTTCAGGTCCAC
>RFJV01000285.1 GCA_003694775.1 Chloroflexota bacterium
GAGAGTTGGAGAGTTAGAGAGTTGGTGAGTTCCCCCCTAAACTCACAAACTCATAAACTAACAAACTAACAAACTCACATGAAAAACCGTCGTCAATTATCCAACCTGGTAATAATATTAGCCGTTGCCCTGGCGGTGCTGTGGTTCGACCAGCTGACCAAGGGGCTGGTTCTGCGTCACATTCCGCTGGGGCAGTCGTGGGAGCCGGTGCCGGCGGTTAGCCGGCTGTTCCGGTTTACGTTTGTCACCAATACCGGCGCGGCCTTTGGAATGTTTCCGCAGTTGGGCGGCTTCTTCCTGCTGGTCGCCCTGAGCGTGGTGGTCGGCATCCTGTTCTTTTTCCACCTTCTGCCGGTGGAAAATCCCTGGATTCGCCTGTCGTTGGGCCTGCAGTTGGGCGGCGCGGCCGGCAATCTGCTCGACCGGCTGGTGCACGGCTTTGTGGTCGATTTTGTAGACATCGGTTTCTGGCCTATTTTCAACGTGGCCGACTTATCGGTGGTCATCGGGGTATCCATTCTGGCCTACTATTTGTGGAACGAGGAGGAAGCAGACACCTCTACCCGGCGATACCGCACCGAGGAGACTTATGAAAAAATCTCAACGCCGTAAGATAACTTCCCAACCGCACGCCCTGGTCAAGAAAATCCGGCGGTTCGGCCAGAAAGCCGGTCAGGTGGGATACCGGGTGCGCACCGCGGTGTTTGGCCTGCACAAAAGCGAAGTAGAGGCCGGCCGCCTGCCGATAAAACTGCTCCAGCGCTGGCGCGTGCTGGAGCGGAGAGAGACCTTCCGGAAGGGCGGCGGCTTTCAATCCGGTGTTTCTCGCTACGCCCTGAATAAAGTTCACCAGCATCGTGGAGGTCACAGCGAGGGCTGATGCCGCAAGGACAGACCATTCGGCTAACGGTCAACCAGACAGCGCCGCGGCTGGACAAGTACCTGGCCGCGGCGCTGTCCGATTTATCCCGCGCCCGGATACAACAGCTTATTCGGGAAGGCAAGGTCCTGCTGACTCCCGCCTCCGGCAGTCCGATGCGGCAGGTGGTTCGTCCCAGCGAGGCGGTGGAACCGGGCGATGTGGTGACCATCCATCTGCCCCCACCGCCGCCCCAACAGCCCGAACCCGAAGCCGTACCGCTGGATGTGGTGTATGAGGACGAATGGCTGGTGGTCATCAACAAGCCGGCGGGGATGGTTGTCCACCCGGCACACGGGCATCATCACGGTACGCTGGTCAATGCCCTGCTGGCCCGCTACCCGGACCTGGCCGGCCTGACCGGGGCGACCGGCCCGGACCGTCCGGGTATTGTTCACCGTCTGGACCGGGACACGTCCGGTCTGCTGGTGGTGGCTCGCCGGGCCGACGTTCTGCACCGCCTGCAGGCGCAGTTCAAGGCGCGCACGGTAGACAAAACCTACCTGGCCCTGGTTTTTGGCCGGCCAGCCACGGACCAGGGGATTATCGATGTCCCTCTGGGCCGGGACCCGCGAAACCGGCAAAAGTTTGCCCCCCGGGCCGACGGCAAACCGGCCCGCACCCATTTCCGGGTGCGGGAGTATTTCAAGCAGTACAGCCTGCTGGAAATCAAGCTGGAAACCGGACGCACCCACCAGATTCGGGTGCACCTGGCCTGGCTGGGCTGTCCGGTGGTGGGCGATGCGGTGTACGGGCGGAGAAAAAACTCGCTGGGACTGCGCCGGCAGTTCCTCCACGCCTGGCGGCTGGCCTTCGACCACCCGGCAGACGGTCGCCGGCTGGCGCTAACAGCACCCCTGGCCCCCGACCTGGCCGCGGTGCTGGAAATGCTGTAATGCTGTAATATTATAGTAGGGCAACTGCCAGCAGTTGCCCTACTATTTTTTACTTCTTTTTACTTCACACTGAGGTAGTCGGGCACGTACTCCGCCCGCTTGATTTTCTGGGTGGGCGTCTTCAGGAAAGGCGTGCGCTGTTCGATGACCCGTTGAATCTGGGAAAAGGCCGGCAGGCGCTCGTTCGTTTCCCGGCGAACATTTTCCAGAATACGGGCAATATCATCAGCCAGGTCGCTTTCGTCCTTGTTGGGGTAGAGGCCCTGGATGTAGGCATAGTTGGGGTAGATACGGGCCACTAACTGCCGGTCGGCCATATAAACCAGCGCCTCTTCCACATACAGCGATTCTCTCAGCAAATCTTCGATAATCTCCGGGTAAATGTTTTCCCCGGACGGGCCAACAATCACGTTTTTGGAGCGTCCCCGGATGTACAGGAAGCCGTCCTCGTCCAGGTAGCCCCGGTCGCCGGTGATGAGCCAGCCGTCCTCGGTGAAGACCCTCTGGGTGGCGGCTTCGTTTTTGTAGTAGCCGCGCATCACATTGGGGCCTTTCACCAGAATCTCCCCCACGCCGGTAGCGGGGTCCGGGTCGGCGATTTTTATCGACACCCCGGGAATGGCCCGTCCCACGGCCCCGATGCGGTGCTCGTGCGGGGCCACCCCGCTGACAATGGGCGAGCATTCGCTCAAGCCGTAGCCGCAGGTGTAGGGAATACCCGCCGTCCGCAGAAAAACCTCTACCTCACGGTTAATGCTGGCCCCACCGATGAAGACTGTGTCCAGCCGCCCGCCAAAGGCTTGCTTGATTTTTCGACCGGCCAGCTTGTAAAATCCCTTTTTGACCCCCGGAATCCGGGTCGCCAGACTCAGCGCCTTGTTGCGGCTGATAGTGGACATTATCTGGTTCTGGTAGATTTTCTCGAAAATCAGCGGTACGGCTCCCATCACCGTGGGGCGGACTTCCTGCATGGCCCGCAGAAGGATTCGGGGCGATGGTTTTTTGTCCAGGTAATAGGTGGTTGCCCCGCAGTACATCGGGGCCAGAAAAGTGGTAATCAGGCCAAAGGCGTGGGCCAGCGGCAGAATACCCAGCATCACACTGTTTTCGTCAATCGTGCCGACAATGTACGGGCCGGACATCAGGTTGGTGACCAGGTTTTTGTGGGTCAGCATCACCCCTTTGGAGTGGCCGGTGGTGCCGGAGGTGTACAGAATCAGGGCCAGGTCATCCTCGGAAATTTCCGGGTCTCCACCGTGGCCGTCTCTGCCGGCCTTGATGCGGGTCTGTACATCGCTCCAGAAAGTGGAGGGCGCACTGCCGGACAGCACAGAGAAATCCTTCAGGTTGAAAACCGGCTGTCCGTTCTGCAGGGAAGGCGTACTGAGCGACTGGAACAGGCTTTCGGTGGTAAAGGTAGCCTGTACTTCGGCGTGCTGGATGATGTGCTCGATGTCCACATCGGGGAATTCATCCATCACCGGCACGGCCACCGCCCCCATCGTGACCACTGCCAGAAAGGCAATGCCCCAGTTGGGTGACGATGGCCCCAAAATGACCACCCGGCTCCCCTTTTTGATGCCGGCCTGCCGCAGAACTTCTTGCAGATTGGCGACCCGCTCTCCCAGCTCGGCGTAAGTTATTGGTGTTTCTCCCACGGTTGCCAGCGCAGTCAGCGGGCCGTATTTGGCCTGGATGCGCTCAAAAAAATGGTCCAGCGTGTAGCGCTCCAGGTCCAGTCTGTCTTCTGGATAAATGTCTATCATTGAACCGCACCCCTGTGAATAAGTTAGTGAGTTGGTGAGTTGGGGAGTTTGAGAGTTGGCAGGCCCGGAATCTCCAATCTCTACCCCCCAAAAAA
>RFJV01000033.1 GCA_003694775.1 Chloroflexota bacterium
CTCCAGTTCGGTGGGGCTATTTTGATTGCCGCCACCCTGGATTTCATCGGCTTGGGGCCAACCAAGGGAATTTCTCTGGGCTTGATGATGAACAACGCCCTGCTGTGGGCCGCCCTTCAGCTGGGGATGTGGTGGTGGTTTATCCCGCCCGGTGTGGCCATTGCGGCCATTGTGGGGGCGCTGTACATTATGAACGTGGGCCTGGACGAGGTCTTCAACCCCAAACTGAGGGAGATGTAGCACCGTGAGCTTACAAGTAGAAAACCTCAAAGTCTATTACAAAACTCTGAGCGGATACGCCCAGGCCCTGGATGGGGTCACCTTTACCATTCAGGATGGGGAAATTATGGGCCTGGCCGGCGAATCCGGATGCGGTAAAACCACACTGGGCCACAGCCTGATTCGCCTCAAGCCGCCGATGAACTTCATCGAAGGCCGGGTTCTGCTGGACAATCAGGAACTGCCCATCTGGGATATGGAAAAAATGAACGCCTTCCGCTTCAGCCAGATTTCCATCATCCCCCAGTATGCTATGAACGCCCTCAACCCAACCCGCAAAATCGGCAAGATTGTGGCCGACCTGCTGGAAGGCAAACAGGTCGGCTACAAAACCGTTCTGCCGGAGCTGAAGCGCCGTCTCAAGCTGGTGGGCCTGTCCGCCGACGTGCTGAATATGTACCCCATTGAGCTGTCCGGGGGAATGAAGCAGAGGATGGTGCTGGTGCTCTCTACCCTGCTCAATCCCTCTCTGCTCATCGCCGACGAGGTTACATCTGCCCTCGACGTGTCCAGCCAGAAAGCGGTCAGCAAAATGCTGGTTGAATTTCGGGACCGTCAGTTCGTCAACAGCATCATCATCATCACCCACGATATTTCCGTCCTCTACCAGATTGCCGATACCATTATGGTGATGTATGCCGGCAAGCTGGCCGAGAAGGCCGCCACCGAAACCATCATCAACCGGCCCCGTCACCCTTACACCCGGCTGTTGATTTCTTCTCTGCCCAAGGTGGGGGTCAAGTTCAGCGAAGAGAAGCTGGCCGGCATCCCCGGCAGTCCGCCCCTACTGCTCAACCCACCGGCCGGCTGTCGCTTTAGAGACCGCTGTCCTGTGGCAACCGAAAAATGCCTGGAAGAGCCTCCGTTTGTGGAGGTCGATAAAGACCACTTTGTCGCCTGTTGGCAGGAGCTGGAACATCATGCTTAAAGTTGATAACGTCTCAAAACTCTACCGGGTAGGCGCGTTTGGCGAAAAAACGCTTCGGGCGGTCCATAAGGTCAGCTTCGACATCCAGAAAGGCGAGGTGGTTTCCCTCATCGGCGAGAGCGGAAGCGGCAAAACCACCATTGGCCGGATGGTTCTGCGTCTTCTGCCTATCAGCTCCGGTGCCATCTGGTTCAATGATATGAATGTAGCCACCTTGAAGGGCCAGGCCCTGAAAGAATACTACCGCAAAGTCCAGGGAGTCTTTCAGGACCCGTTCAGCACTTTCAACCCCATCTTCAAGGCCGACCGGGTATTCCGGCTGGTCAAGGAAGAATTTTTCCCCACCATCAGCAGTGGAGAATGGCAGAACAAAGTGGAGCAGGCCCTGGACGCGGTGGGGCTGAACCCCGGCCAGGTGCTGAACAAGTTTCCGCACCAGCTCAGCGGCGGCCAGCTTCAGCGGTTTCTGATTGCCCGTGCCCTTCTGCTGGACATTGAACTGCTGGTGGCCGATGAAATCATCAGCATGCTCGATGCCTCTACCCGCATCGACGTGCTCAATCTGCTGGGTGAGCTGAAAAAGACCGGCCTCTCCATTCTGTTTGTCACCCATGACCTGTCGTTAGGCTACTACATCAGCGACAAAGCTGTTATTCTCTACAAAGGCCACGTAGTGGAGCAGGGCAGTACCGACCGCATCTTCGGCAATCCTCTGCATCCTTACACCCAAATGCTGATGGCCTCCGTCCCCCGTCTCGACGCCAAATGGGAAGAGGAACTGCCGCCGGCAAACGGTCAGGAAAACGGGGCAGACGCCGGCCTGACCGGCTGTGTGTACTACGGGCGCTGTCCGGTGGCCGACCTGAGCCTGGGATGTGCTCAACGCCAGCCCGACCTTCAGGAAATAGCCCCGGACCACAAGGTGGCCTGCTTCCACTACCCCGGTCTTGAATAGGAACCGGTTGCCTGGCGCCGATTTCCAAACGCCTCGGAAATGGCCTTCAGCGACACATCGTAGCGGAACTGGGTATGCCGGTGCCCGCCGTCGAACTCCTCGTACACGTGGGGAACGTCCAGCCGGGCCAGCCGGCGGGTAAAAATGCGCGCCCCAAACTGCAGGGCATACTCGTCCCGGTTGCCGCAGTCCAGAAACAGCAGTTTGAGCTGTTTCAGCGCCTCGACATGCTCTGCCGAGTCCAGCATACTGACCGGGTCGTGAGCCAGCCAGCGTTGCCAGACGTCGGGCTTCGGCTCCCCGGTGTAGAACTCAAACGGCAGGTCGAACCCGCAGGGCGAATCCGGGTTGGGCGAATAGCACGCCGCCATCGCCGATATGTGGATGATGTCGAAAAAGTTCGGCGGCTTGGGGTGCATCTTGGGCCGGAAATCGGCCAGAAACGCGGCCAGCGACTCCGACGAGTCGATACCCAGCCGGTCTGCGGCGTTGAGAAAACGGACAAAATCGGGCTTGTAGCAGTACTCAAAGTACATATCCCCGCTGTGACAGGCCACCGCGGCAAACAGACCGGGGTGGCGCATTGCCTGCACCAGCGCGCCGTAGCCCCCGGACGACTTCCCGGCAATAGCCCGGTAGTCCGGCCCGCGGGTGCGGTAGCGAGCCTCAATCGTCGGGATGACCTCCTGAATAAGGTGGTCCTCGTAGCGGCCCACCGCCTCGGAGTTAAGGTACTGGCTTCCTCCGTAGCGGGTAAAGCAGTCCGGCAGAACCAGAATCATCGGCTGAACCTCCCCGCCGGCAATCAGCCGGTCCATCCGCTCCTGGATGGGTTCGTCGAAGGCGGAGTCGTTCAGCATAAACGTCCCCCGACCGGTAAAGCCGGTCAGCAGATAGACCACCGGGTAGGCCTCATCGTGGTCATCGTAACCAGGCGGCAGGTAGACCCCCACCCACCGCACCGGCGAGTCACCCAGCGGATTGTTTTCCAGCACCCGGCTGGCAATAGTTTCTAACACCACACGTCCGGCTGTGGACATTTCATCACCCCCAGTTGAAAGTAGTAAAGTAGTAAGGAGGAGGGATGAAGGATGAGGGATGAGGGAAGAAGGAGGAATCTCCAATCTCTAATCCCCAATCCCCAATCCCTAATCTCCAATCCCCCCCAACAAATTGAGCAAAAGCTGATTTTGTGGTAAGATTGGCCCGCTAATTTCTACGCAGGCGTTCATCGTTCGTCGTTCGTCATGCGTCATCCGTCGCCTGCCGCACATCGTACCGGGAGCTAACGGTCTTGAAAGTCTACGTCATTGTACCAACCTACAACGAAAAAGAAAATATCGCCGACCTGGTCGAACAAATTCTGGCCCTGGACCTTCAGCCGTACGTGGTTGTGGTCGATGACAACTCTCCCGATGGAACCGGCCAGATTGCCGATGAACTGGCTCGCCGCTCCGACCGGGTGCGGGTGATTCACCGCGCCGGCAAGCTGGGGCTGGGTACAGCCTATGTTGCCGGATTCAAGCTGGCCCTCTCGGAGGGCGCGGAGCGGCTGATTACCATGGATGCCGATTTCTCCCACGACCCCTCCTATATCCCTGCCCTGGTGGCCCTGGCAGACCACTACCACATCACCATCGGCTCGCGGTACATCCCGCAGGGCGGGGTGCGCAACTGGGAACTGCGCCGCCGGTTCCTGAGCTGGGGGGCTAACACCTTTGCCCGAACCCTGCTTGGCCTCAAGGCCAGAGACTGCACCGCCGGTTTCCGGTGCTACCATCGGGAAGTTCTGCTCAACATCAACCTGGACAGCATCTTTTCCAACGGCTACTCTTTTCTGGTAGAAATGCTGTTCCGCTGTCAGCGGCGCGGCTATACCGTGGGCGAGATTCCCATCATCTTCACCAACCGCGCCCGCGGCGCGTCGAAAATATCCCAGCAGGAAATTTACAAAGCCATGTACACCGTCCTGCGGCTGTTCGTCAGCCGGCTTATCCGCCGGCCTCACCCGGCCCCGGTTTCTACCCTCCCCCCACCTGGCGGCGACCTGTCGGGCCTGGTCAACAAAACCGCGCCGCCCCACTCCTGACCGTCTGGTGCAGACAATGCTTCAGCGTCCGGCCTCCAAATCCCCCCTGCTTGTGACCCTCATCCAGCTGGCCGCGCTGTTGTGTTTTATCTACTACACCTTCATCGGCGGGCAGACCGCCCAGGGGATTTTTGACCCCCACTGGCGCCGGCTGACCCTCTGGCTGACCACCCTTCTGCTGGCCGGCTGGCTGGTCTGGCGGCTGGTGCGCACCGGCGGGCCGGCCCGCACCCCCCTGGACCGGTCCTTGCTGGCCTGGCTGGCGGTCTGGCTGGCGGCCACCCTCTTTTCTACCGTACCCACCTACAGCCGCGAAACCACCGTTTTCTTCCTCAGCTACCTGGGATCCTACTAC
>RFJV01000034.1 GCA_003694775.1 Chloroflexota bacterium
AATACTGGATTGAAAAGGCGAGGCCACCCCTCGCCTTTTTTGTTTGCGCGTGCGCAGAAAACAAATCTGTGGTAAAATATTCAAACAGTTTGTTGAGGTTTTCCTTTTGAAAGACCACCAGCCCCCAATGTCCGAAATTCCTCCTGAAGCAAACCCCAGGTCACGTGGAGCGGAAATGCCCCGGTCCCTTGCTGTTCCCGAAGATTTGTTTTACCGGTTACTGCAGGCTTCGCCAGAAGCCATCCTGATTACCGACCTGGACACCCGCATTCTTTTTGCTTCCGACCGGGCCGCGGCACTGTTTGGGTTTTCCAGCACCGCCGAGATAGCCGGCGCTTACGGCCTGAAGGCACTTCTGGCCCCGGAAGAACGGGAGAATGCGGAAACGATGATGGCGTATGTCCTCAGCAAAGGTTCCGCCCCCCCGGTCCGCCTGACCCTGGTTCGCCGCGATGGGAGCCGGTTTCTGGGGGAAACCAGCACCGCCCTGATTGGCGAGGCCGGGAATCCCACCGGGTTTATGGTAACCGTCCGCGACGTAACCCGGCAAAAACTGCTGGAAGACCGCCTGCAGATTATCTACGAACTGGGGCAAGACCTGGCCCTGCGCCGCGACCAGACGGAAATTATCCAGAAGACGCTGGCAATGGCCGCCCGGCTTCTGGGGGTCGATATGGCCCTGTGCGGCTTGCTTGACCCCAACCAGACGTTCCGGGGATTTTGTTTGTCGGGGCCGGAAGCCGTCCTTCAACCTTTCAGCCTGCCTGTTGTGGATGACCAGCCGGATATCCGGCTGGTTGTTGCCCGGACAAACCAGACCATCCATCTGGACCACACGGACGCGGAGCCGCTGTTCCGCGCCGTTCCAGGGACACCGCCGGTACAGTCTGTGGTCATTGCGCCGCTTTCCATTCGCGGTAAACCGCTCGGCGTCCTGGAGGTTGGCAGTCGCCAGCCGGCGTATTTTTCCCGTGAAGACATCAGCACCCTGCAGGTGCTGGCCGGACAGGCGTCGGTCGCCCTGGAAAACGTAGACCTGCACGACCAGATGCAAAGCTGGCTCGACTACCTGATGACCCTCTTTGAGCTGGCCCAATCTATTTCCGGCTCCCTGTCCGTGGATGAGGTGTGCACCGCCTTTACCCACTTTTCCCGGCGGATTGTTCCGCAGGATGAAACCTGGATTGTCCTGCGCGAACCGGATTCACACGCCCGGATTGCATACACCTCCAACACAGCAAGCGGAATACAGGCAGGCGATATTGTACCGGTGCAGAATACGGTGGTGTCTCGCGTGCTGGCAACTAAAAAACCGGTTTTGCGGCAAAACATCCTGCCTTCTGACCCGGAGCACGTCGAGCCGCTGTCAGGAGAGGGGATTGCCTCGCAGTTGGCTGTGCCCCTGCGGCGAGGGAGAGAGATTATCGGTGCCTGGATAGTCGAAAGCCGTACTGCCGGCACTTACCAGGCCGACCACCTGGTGCTGGCCCAATTGGGGGCGTATCTGCTGAGCAATGCCATCCACAATGCTCAACTGTACCGGGCCTTGCAGGACCAGATGCAGAAACTGCACGCTACCCAGGCATATCTGGTGCAGACCGAAAGAATGGCCGCGCTGGGCCGGTTGATGGCCTCGATTGCCCACGAAATCAACAATCCGGTGCAGGCGGCATCCGGTTTTCTGGAGCTACTGCAGGAAGAACTGGACGACACGGCCCGCCCGGACAAAATTCGCCAGTACGCCCGGATTGTAGAGGAAGAACTGGACCGGGTGGCCGCCATTGTCCACCGGATGCGCTACTTTTTCCGGTCTCCAGGTCAGGATGGCACTGAACCCGCCGACCTTGACTTTGTTCATTTTGAGGCCACGGCAGAGACCCAAATCGTGGATGTTCACGGTCTGCTGGAGAACGTACTTCAGCTCACCCGCAAAAAGCTGGAGCACAGCGGCGTTTCGGTAGAGCGGCAATGGGAACCATCCCTGCCTCCGGTGCAGGCCGAACCGGGCTACCTGAAGCAGGCCTTCCTGAACCTGGTGCTGAATGCCGTTGATGCCATGCCCGGCGGCGGTGTTCTGCAGATAACCACCCGCGCCTGTACCGCCGACCTGCCCGCCGCCGGCGAGTCGCCCCAACCCGCGGTGCAGGTCATCTTTTCCGATACCGGCACCGGCATTCCGGATGATGTTTTGCCGCACATCTTTGAGCCGATGGTGTCTACCAAGAGCGGCGGGACAGGGTTTGGCCTGTTTACCTGCTACCAGATAGTATCCGCCCATCGAGGCCGGATAGAAGCGAACAGCCGCGCCGGCAGAGGGTCAACATTTACCGTCACCCTGCCGGTAACCCAGCCATCACCAGGGAGCTGACCCCGTATGGAAACGGCAAGCATATTGATTCTGGACGACGAACCGCATATCCGCCATTACCTGGCAGAGACCCTCAGCCGGCAGGGATACCGGGTTGTCTCTGCCGCCACCGGTACGCAGGCCCTGGAGCTCATCGAAACCCAGGAGTTCGACCTGGCCCTGCTTGACCTGATGCTCCCGGATATTTCCGGCATTGAGGTTTTCTCTACCCTGCGCCAGCGCTGGCCCGATACAACGGTCATCATTCTGACCGCGCACGGCTCTATGCAAACCGCAATCGACGCCTTGCGGCTGGGGGCGTTTGATTACCTGCTCAAACCCATCAAGGGAGCCATCCTGCGCCGCAGGGTGGCCGAGGGCCTGCAAAAAAGGTTCACCGAACTGCAGAAGAAACGGCTTCTGACCCGCCTGGAACAGCAAATCCTGGCCCAGCTCCAGACCATCCGCGAAACCCTGCTGGACCCTGGCCAGGCCGACTTGCCAACCGAAACTCTCCCCCGGCAAGCTCCCACCGCCGAATCCTCCCCCACTGGTGAAAAAAACTTTGGCCGGTGGCGGGTCGATATGATTCGGCATTTGATTTTTCTGGACGGCACTCCCCTTGAATTCAGCCCCACCGAGTTTGATATCCTGCTGTATCTGCTGGATAATGCCCCCAGAGTGGTCTCCCCGGTAGAACTGGTAGAGGCCGTACAGGGGTACACCCCGGAAGCGTGGGAAGCACGGGATATTATCCGCCAGCATATTTATAACATCCGTCAAAAAATCAAAGACATCGCCGGCGATGAAGGCGGCCTGATTCGTACGGTACGCGGCGTAGGCTATACCGTAGAGATGTAAAAGTAAAAAACGTAAAAACAATGCGTAAGCTGAAGTTTACGCATCGCGTTTTGCGCCGTATATTCCGGGCATCCTGTATTTACAATTCACCAACATTTCGTATACACAATCTAAATGTTTACTGGCCGGAATTGTGTTATGATAGTAGCAACCAAAACCGCGTAGGGATAAAAGGGAGACAGGAGCGCACAATGTCAGAAGATTTGCCGGCCCGGCTTACCGTTGACCAGCCACAGCGTAGCGTACTGGTTGTCGATGACGAACTGCGCATTATCGAGCTAATGCGCCATGCTCTGGAGCGGACTTTCAACTGCCAGGTTGTCACGGCCACCACGGTTAAGGATGCCCTGAAGCACCTGGCCGTCCAGCCGTTTGACCTGCTGATTACGGACTACAAAATGCCGGAAATGGATGGCCTGATTTTTGCCCGCCTGGCCCGGCAAATTACCCCGGATATTGAGGTTGTTATCCTGACCGGCTACACTGATGCCCACCTGCTCCAGGCGGCAGAAGAGCTGTCTATCCGGTACATTTTGAGCAAGCCGGTGCGTTTAGCCGAAGTGCGGAAGGCGGTGGCGGAAATTTTCCAGCCATCCGTCCGGACCACATAGCCGGCCGGTCAAGATTTTTCTGCTTGTGCCGATAGGGACAATATCCAGTCCCACCAGGAACACCACGATGACTCGAAAAACTGTTTTGATAGTTGAAGATGAAAGCATCGTTGCCCTGGACCTGAAACAGCGGCTCATCCGAATGGGATTTGACGTGCTGGACATTGTTTCCTCGGCAGAAAGTGCCCTGCAGGCAGTGGCACGTACCACCCCGGACCTCATCTTCCTGGACATCCGGCTCAAGGGAGATGTGGACGGGGTAAAGCTGGGAATGCAGTTGCGCCGTTCGCTGGGGGTCCCCATCATTTTTCTGACCGCCATGACCGACAGCGAAACCATGCGCCGGGCACGGGCAGTCCGTCCGGCAGGTTTTCTTATCAAACCTTTTGACCA
>RFJV01000286.1 GCA_003694775.1 Chloroflexota bacterium
CCCCCCCTGTCTGTCCAAAATTTTTGGACACACTCTGAGCAATCAAGGGGCGGCTATCCAGCCGCCCCGGTCGTTTCTTCCGTTTGTGTTAACGCGCCACCAGCTTGAACGAGCGCCGGAGGGCCGGGAAACTGCCGCCGGTTTCCTCTTTGACGGCCGTATCGAAAAAGCCGGTTACGGTTTCGTACTCCTCGTCGGACAGCTCAACATCAAATGCCTTTAGTGAGGCTTCCAACTGGGACAGAGAGCTGACTCCGACGATGGGGGAGGTGACGGCGGGTGAATGTCGAACCCAGGCAATGGCTAACTGGGCCGGATGCAGGTTCCGGTCGGCGGCAAACTGCAGGTACTGCCGCAGAGAAGGACCGAATTTTTCCAGCCAGACGGCAATACGGGTATCGGTGCGGCCGCGAGAGTCTTCCGGGATGGGGCTGTCGGGGTTGTATTTGCCGGCCAAAAAGCCCATCAGCAAGGCCCGGTAAACGGTGATGGCGATATTTTCGGCCTGCGCTTGGGGCAGAACTTCCACCTCAACCCCGCGCTCCACCAGGTTGTAGGGTATCTGGTTGCAGACCAGTTTGGCCCAGCCGTTTCGTTCGGCAATGGCGTTGCAGTGGGCCAACAGCCAGGCCGGGAAGTTACAGCACCCCACAAACCGGGCCTTGCCCTGCTGGACCACCTTGTTCAGGGCTTCCATCATTTTTTCCGGCTCCATATTTTCGCGGGGCCAGTGAATCATATACAGGTCTACATAATCCAGCCGCATTCGCGACAGGCTTTCGTCGATGCTTTGCAGAATCCAGTCCGCGGCTGTGGTTTTGGTCACTTTGGTGCCGATGAAAAGCTGTTGCCGGTCTTTACCGGCCAGAATATTGCCCAGGATGCGTTCGGTTTCACCCTGGCAGTAAGAGGCCGCGGTGTCGATAAAGTTGACGCCGGCCTCGATGGCCGCGGAAAGGATGCGGTCGGCTTCATCCTGGGAACAGCGGTCGCCGAACATCATTGTTCCCAGGCACATTTCAGAAACTTTTACCCCGGTAGAACCGAATTCGACGTATTTCATTGGAATTATACCTCCAGAAAGAGTTTTTGACTGAGGGTTGGGTTGGAGAGCCGTACCAGTGCCTCGACAAAGTAGTAGTCGCCGTAAATCAGGGCGTGGTCGGCTTTGCCGTGCGGCACAGACCGGGAGCCGTGCAGAAGGATGGCGGGGATGTCGGTGCCGCGGGAGGAGTAGTTATTCCAGAGGGACTGCAGAACATCCGCCGCGTACTGCCGCCATTTTGCGGCCAGTTGGTCGTCAATTTCCAGGTCGACCAGCTCCAGCAGGCCGGCGGCGATAACGGCGGCGGCAGAAGAATCGCGGTAGGTGTTGGGGATGTCCAGGCTGTCGTAGTCCCAGAAGGGAACCAGGTCTGCGGGGGCATTGGCAATGACGTATTCCGCCAGCCGGCGGGCGGTGTAGAGAAAGACCTCGTCGCCGGTGTGCCGGTAGCAGTTGGCAAAGCCGTACAAGGCCCAGCCCTGTCCGCGCGACCAGCAGGAGGCGTGGCTCAGGCCCTGGTGGGTTTCCTGCCGCAGAAAGGCGCCTGTTTCCGGGTTGAAGTCGCCCACGTGGGCAGTGGAGCCGTCGGGGCGGACCAGCACCAGGCGGGTGGTGCGGGCATGGTTGGCGGCTGATTTGGCATAGTTGGGGTCTCCGCTGTATTTGGAAGCCCAGAAGAGAAGCGACAGGTTCATCATCAGGTCGATGTTGGTGCGGCCCCGTTCGATAGGCGGGCCGTCGACGCGGCCCCAGGCTTGCAGATATTCACCGCGGGGGTTGTAGCGCCCGGAGACAAAGGTCTGGGCGGCTTCCAGGGCATACGGGAGCAGGCTTTCATCGCCTGTGGCGCGGGCGCCCAGCACATTTGCCAGGTAAAAGATGAAGCCCAGGTCGTGGGTGCGGGTTTCGGTGCGGAGCCAGGCCAGCCGGTCGGCCCATTGGCGGGCCGCGGCCTCAAACTTCGGGTCGCCGGTATGGGCGTAGGCCAGCCACAGCAGGCCAACCCAGAAGCCGTCAATCCAGTGACTGGGAATGCGTTCCTTTTCGGCGTAAATCCAGCGGCCATCTTCGCACCGCTCCGGAAAATATTCTACCGTCTCCATCATCCGTTCGATAATCTGGAGACTGTAGTCGAACATTTCCGGTAAGGGTAAGGTTGGGGTAGTCATGATGTCCTCCTGAAAAGTGGGTGAGTTTGGGAGTTAGTGAGTTAGTGAGTTAGTGAGTTAGAGAGTTGGTGAGTCTGGATTATTAATCTCCAATCTCCAATCTCCAACCTCTAATTTCTAATCTCCAATCCTATCACACGGCCAAACATTTATCTGCCCCCTGGAGCGACCAGGGGGCAGAGAGAGCTACCGGCGGGTTTTCGGCCAGTGGTTTGCTGGAAATATGTTTGGTCTGGCAGTAGACCGAAGCTACGGCGCGTAGACCTCTACTTCGGTCAGGCTGTTCCAGTCGTTCTTGCTGTTGCCGTGGCCGATAATGCGGACATACCGGGCCGGGGTGTCGTCAAAATCGAACAGTTCCGGCTCGGTGGTGGAGCCACTGCTTTGACCGCTGTACACCTGGGTCCAGCTTTCTCCGTCGGTAGACAGCTCGATGTCGAAGCCGGTGGTGCGCTGGTCGCCCTTGTAGAAGGCAATCCGCAGATGGGACACGGTTTTTACCTTGCCCAGGTCAAATTGAATCCACTGCCCATCCCCTTGCGCTGACCAGCGGGTGTTCAGGTCGCCGTCCAGGGTGTTGGCCGGTACGTTGCCGTCGTCACTGCTGGCTGTGACCACATTGACCGCCAGCCTGGCTCCGGGCACAGTTGGGGCCGGTTTGGATACGCTCCCCATCTCCGCGTCTGTATAAATTTCCACCTCGGTCAGGCTGTTCCAGTCGTTCTTGCTGTTGCCGTGGCCGATAATGCGGACATACCGGGCCGGGGTGTCGTCAAAATCGAACAGTTCCG
>RFJV01000287.1 GCA_003694775.1 Chloroflexota bacterium
AATCTCCAATCCCTAATCCAACAGTTCATAGGCCGGGAGGGTAAGGAACTCAATAAATTCGTCGCTGGCGGTAAGCTGGTCGAAGAGGCGGGCGGCGGTGGTGTAGTGGCCGGTATCGAAGCGGTCGGGGCCGACAATCTGGCGGACTTTGGGCAGTTCCTCCTCCATCATCTGGCGGAACAGGTCAATAGTGACCTTGCGCCCGTCATTGAGCACCCCTTTTGGACTGCGAATCCACTGCCAGATTTGGGCGCGGGAGATTTCGGCAGTGGCGGCATCTTCCATCAGGTTAAAAATAGGGACACAACCGGTGCCGGCCAGCCAGGAGCCGAGGTACTGAATACCAACATTGATATTGGTGCGCAGACCGGCTTCGGTAATGGGGGCTTCCGGGCCAAAGGCCAGCAGGTCATCTGCGGTGATGGTCACGTCGTCGCGGCGGCGGTGAATCTGGTGCGGTTCCGGCATCACCGCGTCGAAGGCGGACTGGGCTGTTGCTACCAGCCCGGGATGGGCCACCCAGGTGCCGTCGTGTCCATCGCCGGCCTCACGTTCCTTGTCGGCGCGAACTTTAGCCAGGGCGGCTTCGTTGGCCTCGGGGTCGTTTTTGATAGGAATCTGGGCCGCCATTCCGCCGATAGCGTGCGCGCCCCGGCGATGGCAGGTCTTAATAGCCAGCAGAGAGTAGGAGCGCATAAAGTGGGTAGTCATTGTGACCAGGGCACGGTCGGCCAGGCAGAAATCCGGGTCGTTGCGGAACTTTTTGATACAGCTAAAGATGTAATCCCAGCGCCCGCAGTTGAGGCCGGCGGAATGGTCGCGCAGTTCGTAGAGGATTTCATCCATTTCAAAGGCGGCCAGAATAGTTTCTATCAGGACGGTTGCCTTGATGGTGCCGCGGGGGATCCCCAGCTTATCCTGGGCCATATTGAACACGTCGTTCCAGAGACGGGCTTCGCGGTGGCTTTCCAGCTTGGGCAGGTAAAAATAGGGGCCGGTTCCCTGCTCCAGGAGACGGTGGGCATTGTGGAAAAAGTAGAGGCCAAAATCAAACAGACTGGCGGAAACAGGATGACCATCGACCAGGACGTGCTTTTCCACCAGATGCCATCCCCGGGGCCGGACCATCAGCACGGCGGTCTGTTCGTTCAGCCGGTAGTGTTTGCCTTCGGGGCTGGTGTAGGTGATGGTCCGGTTGACGGCATCGCGCAGGTTTATTTGCCCTTCTATATTATTGCTCCAGGAAGGGGTATTGGCGTCTTCAAAATCGGCCATATATACCCTGGCCCCGGAATTCAGGGCGTTGATTATCATTTTGCGGTCTACCGGGCCGGTAATTTCGACCCGCCGGTCCTGCAAATCATCAGGCACCGGAGCAATTGTCCAGTCGGCGTCGCGAACCGCGCCAGTCTGGGGGAGGAAATCGGGCCGGGCCCCGGCATCGAGTTCGGCCTGACGTTCCTGGCGGGCCTGCAGAAGCTGTTGGCGCACCGGGTTGAACTCCCGGTGAAGGGCGGACACAAAGGCCAGAGCTTCTGGGGTGAGAATCTGGGCATAGGTCTCCTGATAAGGGGCCAGAATCTCCACCCCTTCGGGGAGGGTAGACCGGGCGGTTTGAGCGGTTTGGGTTAGCATCGGACTCTCCTTTCCTGCGGTAAAGAATACACTATTAGTAAATCAACGCTAAAATATCGTTATTTTCTTTTAGCGAAAATTCGCTAAAAGTCTACCATACACTGCCAAATTTGTCAAGCCCCAAATTTTGTGGAAAAATGAAAGAGAGATTGGGAATTGGAGATTAGAGATTAGGAGGCCCGGTGAATTCCGACCTGTTCAACATCATTTTTGGGATGAAAGTACGGCAGGCCCGGCTGGAGGCGGGGTTGAGCCTGTCGGAGTTTGCGGCCCGGTGTGAGCTGTCGCCCTCTTACGTCACCGAAATCGAACGGGGACGCAAATACCCCAAGGCCGACAAAATATTCAAAATGGCCGGCGTGCTGGGGAAAGATTACGATGAGCTGGTCTCCATCAAGCTGGCGCCGGCCTTGAGCCACCTGGAAACCCTGCTCTCTTCCCCCCTGCTCCGGCAGTTTCCTTTTAACGAATTCGGAGTAGAAATTGGCGACCTGGTGCAGTTGTTCACCCGCGCTCCGGTTCAGGCCAGTGCGCTGGTGCATGCGGCCCTGGAGATTGGCCGCCAGTACGATATGAAAGAGGAGCATTTTTTATGGGCCGCGCTCCGGTCTTACCAGGAACTGCACGATAACTACTTTCCAGAGCTGGAAGAGGCCGCCCTCTCTTTTCGGACGGACTTCCACCTGGAGGAAACATTCCCCATTGAACTGGCGCGGTTAAAGGAGATTCTGCAGAGCGATTTTCGCTACCACATCGATGAAACCCGTCTAAGCCGGGACCCACTTCTATCGGCTTACCGCTCGGTTTCCATCAGCGGACCGCGGCCTACCCTGCTTATCAACACAGTTCTCCAGCCCCGGCAAATTAAATTCCTGCTTCTGCGCGAGCTGGGCTACCTGTACCTGAATCTGAAAGAACGAAGCGCCACTTCTGCCCCGGACCAGGTGGACTCTTTCCAGCAGGTGCTGAACGACTTCAAAGCGGCCTACTTTGCCGGCGCAGTCTTGATGCCGCGCACCCAAATTCTGGGCGACCTCCAGCAGTTCTTTCATCTCCATACCTGGAGTCCCTACCGCCTGCTGAATATGCTGGACCAATACGAAGTGACGCCGGAAATGCTGTTGTACCGCTTCAGCGAACTGATACCCCAGTTCTTCGGCATCAAAATTCATTTTCTGCGTTTTCACAGCTATATGCGCGGCTTCCAGCTGGTCAAACAGCTCAATATGAACCAGCTCATTTTACCGGGCCGGTTTGGAATGAACGAACATTACTGCCGGCGCTGGCTGGCGGTTCGCCTGCTCCAGGAGCTTCAGCGGGAAGAGGCCGCGGCCCAGCCAGATACCCACCCGCTGGTCGGGGTGCAGATTTCCGAATTTCTGGATTCCCAGGACCGTTTTTTGTCTTTTGGTTTTGCCCGTCCCCTGTCCCTGCAACCGGGGGTTGCCAGCAGTGTTATTGTAGGCTTCCGGGTGCAGGACGGCCTGGAGCAGGTTATCCATTTTGCCCATGACCCGGCGGTGCCGACAGTTACCGTTCACCAGACCTGCGAACGCTGTCCGCTCACCAGGGAGCAGTGCACCGTCCGGGCGGCAGAGCCAACCATCTGGCAGATGGAACAGCAAAAGGCGGCCCGGCAGGCCGCCCTTCACCGGCTGAAAGCAGAGCTACAGCCGTAGACTTTTTCGTTGACCAGACCGCCCGCGACGGTGTTTAGGCCGCCGCGGCTTCGGTCAGTCCCAACAGTTGTTTGACCAGCCGGACCGCGGAACTGGCGTCGGGGGCGTAGCCGTCTGCCCCGCAGATTTGGGCATACTCCTCGGTAACCGGCGCACCCCCCACCAGAATCTTGACCTGCTCCCGCAGGCCGGCCTCCTTGATGGCCTCGATGGTCGGTTTGAACATGGTCATCGTGGTGGTCAAAAAGGCGCTCATCCCTACTGCCTGGGGCTGGTGCTCCCGGATGGCCTCGACAAATGCCTCCGGCGGGGCATTGACCCCAATATCGACCACCTGAAAACCGGCCCCTTCCAGCATAATGTTGACCAGATTCTTGCCGATATCGTGAATATCGCCCTGAACCGTACCCATCACAAAAGTGCCCACCGGTTTGGCCCCGCTTGCGGCAATCAGCGGCTTGAGGATGTCCATTGCCCCGGCCATAGCCCGCGCGGCCACCAGCATTTCCGGGACAAAATATTCCCCGGCCTCAAACAGCCGGCCTACCTCTTCCAGAGCCGGAATAAGAGCCTCAAACAGCATATCCAGCGGGTCAATCCCCAGCTCCAGCCCCCGGCGGGTCAGCTCCACCACCGGTCCGGCCTGGCCGTCTAACGTATTATCGTAAAGACCATCCAGAATTTCATCACGCTGACTCATTGAATTTCTCCTCGTCAAAAATAGTCTTGCCGGACGACATAAATATCGTCCTACACATTCTCTGCTTCAAGCACCAGCCGGCCAGCCCCGGCCGCGGCCTGAGCCGGGTACACCCCCGGCATAACCCCCGTAGCCCGGTGATAGACCGACTGGACGTGGGCGGCAAAGTCGGCTGTGGCGTCGCGATGTACAAAGGCCACCATACAGCCGCCAAAGCCGGCCCCGGCCTGCCGCGCCCCGATGACCCCCGGTCCGGTACGCATAGCCTGCATCATCGCCTCCATTTCCGGCGAGACAATCTGGTACAGGTGGCGTGCCCCGATAAACGAAGCCGCGGTCAGGCGGTCAATCGCGGCCAGGTCGCCGCGGGTAAAGGCATCGGCCAAATCCAGCACCCGCTGGTTTTCCTCGACAATGAAGCGGCACCGCCGGGCCAGAATGTCCGGCAGTTCTGCTTCGCGGCGGTAGAACGTTTCTACCGGCAGGTCACGCAGAGCCGAAACGCCCAGTTGGGCCGCGCCGGCCTCGCACTGGGCGCGTCGCTCTCCGTATTCCGAACCGGTCAGCTCCCGTTTGGCGCGGGTATCGCAGATGACCACCTGCACCCCCTCCGGCAGGGGAATGGTCTGGTGGGTCAGATGGCGGCAGTCCAGCAGAAGGGCGTGTCCCTCCCGGCCCATTAGCGAACTGTACTGGTCCAGAATACCGGAATTGACCCCCACGAATTCATTTTCGGCCTGCTGGCACAGGCGGGCCATCTGCACCGGCGGGATGTCCAGACCGCCGTTCAGAAGGGTAAAGACCTGTGCCGCGGCCACCTCGACCGCGGCGGAAGAACTCAGCCCACTTCCAAAGGGGATGGTGCTGTGAATCAGGCCATCGAAGCCGCGCAGGGGGTAGCCGGCCGCGGCAAACACCGCGGCCACCCCGCGAATGTAGTTAGTCCAGGGGGATTGGGTGTCGGGGGTGATGCGGTCCAGACTGAACGGGCCGCCCCCTTCCAGATTGAGCGAGTAAATTACCACTTGCCGGTCGTCGCGGGGACGGGCCGCCAGCCAGGTAGTGCGGTCGATAGCCATAGTCAGCACGTAGCCCTGGTTGTAGTCGGTATGACTGCCCATCAGGTCGACCCGTCCGGGGGCCTGCACCCACAGCACCGGCGAACAGCCAAAACGGCGGTAGAATTCCTGCTCCAAAAGCTGTTTGCGTTGGTTGACGTCCATCACGTGTGCCTCTCTTGACTGTGGGATATGCCGGCGGCTAAACCGCGGCCACCGGTTCCGACATCCCCCCGTATTCGCGGCAGGCGTCCATAAAGGCTTCCACATTCGCCATCGGGATGTCGACCATCATCCGGTGGGATGGCGCAATGACCAGGCCGGTGCCGTCGGGGGCCAGCGTGTCGATACAGGATTTCACCGCCGCCCTGACCTCCTCCGGTGTGCCGAAGGGCATAACGGTTTGGGTGGACACACCGCCGTAGTAAGCCAGTTTGGTGCCGAAGGTTTGTTTGAGCCAGGCGTGGTCGGTTACTTCCGGCTGGACGGGATTGAAGCAGGTCAGGCCGATTTCCACCAGGTCGGGCATGATGACGGCGATGTCGCCATCGGAATGCATCAGAACGGGCAGGCCGGCCTCGCGGAAGGGGGCAAACAGCCGGGCCAGGCGGGGTTTAATCATTTTGCGCCACAGCCGGGGCGAAAAGAGCATATTCTTCTGGGCGCCGTAATCATCGCCAAAGTAGCCGCCATCCACCCCCAGGTCGATAAACCGGCGAATGAGCACGAGCTGAATTTCGACAATCCGGTCCAGGAGGGCCTCCACAAAATCGGGGTCGGTAATCATATCCATGTTCAGGGTTTCAAAACCGCGCAGGGACCAGGCCCGTTCGTACAGGCAGAAGCCGAAATTGGGGGTGATAAAATGCTCCCCCTTATCGGCTTCCATGATTTGCTCGGCCCGGTCCAGCAAGCCCGGCGCGTGGGGGTCGGGCCAGCGGATGCTGTCCAGGTCCTTGGTGTGGGCCAGAGGCGCGTCGGCGGGCCAATAGCCTTCTACTTTGGTGTCCCAGCCAACGCCCCACCAGTCGTAGCGGGCGGAGCCGTCCTCGTTGAGGTAGGGGGTATGGTTAAGGTCCACCCGTATCATGTGGTTATCCAGCCGGGCCGGCAGTTCCTGGGGCGACACGCCGAAGTGCCGACACAGAATCTCGCCCATCGCGTCGGTGTAGTTAATCTGGGTGGGCAGGCGGTCGACCGGCTGGTGGGTCAAGGCCCGCCGCATACGTTCTTTATGGGTAAGCGTCATCAGAAAACCTCCTGTGAAGTTGCGGTAGACGGTAAACGGTAGACGGTAGACGGCAAACGGTAGCCAGAGGCTTTCACCGTGCCGGGTACAGATATAACGTACAGGACTTACGCAGTTTTAACCGCCGAGGACGCAGAGGCCGCGGAGAATGGTAGGGGAGTATGGTTCGTAGCCCCGGCATCCCTATGCCGGGGCATAGG
>RFJV01000035.1 GCA_003694775.1 Chloroflexota bacterium
CGCAGGTGTTCGATGGCCCGGCGGGCGGCGGTGTCGGCATCGGGGATGGGCATAAATTCACCGGACACCCAACCGCTGTAGCCGGTATCGAAAAGCGTGTCCAGAATGCGCCGGAAATCCAGGTGGCCGGCGCCGGGATACCAGCGGTTGGAATCGGCCACGTGAAAATGGAAAATCCGGTCGCCGGCGGCGCGGATGCTCTCCTCGATGGACGGTTCTTCGATGTTCATATGAAACGTGTCCAGCAGGAGGCCAAAATTGTCCGCGCCGACCTTCTCAATCAAATCCAGGCCGTCGGCCACGGTGTGAATCAGGTCGGTTTCGTACCGGTTCAGCGGCTCCAGGGCATACTTTACCCCGTACGGTGCGGCCTCGGCGGAACACTCCTGCAGGGCCTCCACCAGATAGGCCATCGACCGGGCGTGGGTTTGCCCCTCCGGGGTCATCCCCCGGATGAGGCCCAGAATGACCACGGCATTGAAACGGGCCGCCAGCGGGATATGGCTCTTGATGCGCTCAATGGCGGCCCGGCGCACCTGCGGGTCACTGCTGGTAAAAGACAGCCGCTCCTCGCCCCAGGCCTGGCCCGTGCCAATAGCCGGCACTTTCAGGCCGTGCTGTTGAACAACGGCCTCCAGTTCGTCCGGGTTGACCAGCCGGGGGTCGCGAATGGCCAGTTCGACCCCCCGGTAGCCGTAGCCGGCAATCCGGGCTACGTTGGCGGCAAAGTCGCCCTTGAAGGCCACAGCCTCAAACCGGGCCGCGTGGGTAGAAAGAACGATGGCTAATTTTTTTGTACTCAAGGCGGTATCCTTCGTCAATTTTCAATTATCAATTATCAATTGTCAATTATCAAAGGTTGCCTCTACCTGCTGTCATCCGACAGGCAGGCGGCGAGGCACTGCCGGACCGCCTGGGCTACCAGCCATCCCACCGGTGTCACCGGGCCGGCATACGGCAGAACCGGGCCGCGTCCGGTGCAGGCAATCACCACTGCGTCCGTGGAGGTTCCGGTCGCCGGTTCGCCGGCGGGGGTCAGCACGCCCAGGCGGCGCAGGGTGTCGGTTTTGGCCTCGGTGGCAGTGATGACCAGGTTCACCATCGCCGCGGGCGAAAGATTGGCATCCACCAGAAGCACCTGGTTGATGGTGCCGGGCCGCATCGCCACCGGCGGGCTGAGACCGGCAGAGGTGGCGTTGCTCAGCCCGGCAGTCAGCAGAACGCCCACCCGCAAGCCGTCCCGCTGCAGAACCATACTCCGGGCCGTTTCCAGGTAGGCGGCAGTCATCAAGCCGACAAAAGGGCCGGTAATGCCCATCCGGACGGCAAAAGCCCGCAGTTCGGCGGGCGGGTCGGGATGGTCGTACTGCTTGTCGACATGCCGGTTCAGGATAACGTGCGTCCGGGTGAAGCCGCCCCCCACTACCGCGGACGACAGGGTATTCAGCACCGTTTCGCTGTGCAGGATGATGCACTCCGGGCTGAAAGATATTGATACACCGGGAAAATCCAACTGCACCAACGGACCGTAAGCCGCGGGGGCAGTCTGCAGACTGCCCCCGGCGGGTTTAGTAAATATTGCTCTGCCCGATTCTGGGCAGGGCATACACGGTTTTCCAGCCTTCGCTCTGCGGTTCGCGCAGGTAAGGTTCCATCTCTTCGGCGGTGCGGAGGGTCACTTCCTCCACCGGCGGCACGGTTCCCGGCGGGAAGACACGGCGGATGTCATCGTGGAGGATAGTCAGGTAGCGCAGGATAGCGGCCAGCGGCTTTTTGGCCTTTTTGGCGTTGCCCTCGGCGGCCAGACCGACCACGCCTTCGGGGGTGGCGGCCAGCTCAATGGCAAAGTGGCCTTCCCCTTCGGACCAGCGGCTGGGCCGGCGGTACGGGTCCACCGATTTGTCAAAGTGACCATCCGGCAGGTAGCCCTTGCCCTGGGTATTGACCGCGTACTCCATATCTACCATTTCCGGGAAGAGATACAGGGCCAGCGACGTTTCCGCCTCGCAGGCGTGCACAAAGGTGGACTCGTATTCCCCGCCGTATTTCTTTTCGCGGAAGAATTCGCGCACGGCCCGGTGCCAGTCGAGCACACGGAAGATGCCGGGAAGCTGGTAGCGCTTCTGGAACTGCTGGATGGCCGCTTCCAGCATCCAGAGATGGCCGTGATTGTTGATAAAAATCTGCTTGCGGAAGCCATCGTTCCAGAGGCCCAGCATCACATCAATCAGGGTTTCGCGGGCGATGTCCTCACGGACGATGACCGTACCGGGCATGCCCATATGGTGGTAGGGATGGGCGCCGAAGTTAAGCGGCGGCAGGGAAAGGGCCGGCGGCGCGCCGTCCCGCTTGTCGATGTAGCGGCGAAGCCCTTCCAGAATCTGGCTGACGAAGAGGGTATCGGTGGCGGAGGGCAGGTGCATGCCGTGATTTTCTGTACAGCCAATGGGGATGAAAACGATGTCGTTCTTGCGGCGCTGTTCGATGAGTTTGTGGCGGGGCATCATCTGCAGGTAAACCCCCGGCTTGCCCCACTCCACGGGAGAGGGCATCCCGTACTCGGCCAGAATTTTATCGACCTCTGCCTCACTGGCCTCCCAGATTTCCTTTTTCATCCGGCCTATTTCGTCGTCTTCAAAAAACAGGTCCGGCTGGTTTGTTGGCAGTAAGCCTTCGGGGACTTTATTTGTCATTTTGAACTCCTCTGAAAATACGGGTTTCGTAGGGGCGGGTCTGAGACCCGCCCTACGTCGTGACAATGCGGTTTCTATCGGAGCGACCGGCCGGTCGCCCCAACAGTTTAATTGTTCGGGAAGACCATAATCTTGCCGTCGCGGCGTTCGGTGGACTGGGCGATGGCCTTGACCGCGCCATCCAGGTCGTAGCGGGCGGTGATGATGGGGCTGAGGTCCAGCCGGCCCGAGGCGACCATCCGGATGACGTTGGGGAAGGTTTCGTGGCCGGAGTGTCCCTGTGCGCCAAACACCTGGGCGCGGCGCACCTGGAGGGTCTCCAGATACATGGGGACTTTCTGGGCGGCCCGGCCAATCTGGACAATCTTGCCGTTAATCGCCAGACTGCCGACCATTTCCGGCACGGTGATATGGGGGACACCGGCGGCCTCAACGTGGAAGTTGAAGCCTTCGCCCTTGCTCAGCTCCATCATTACTTCCGAAGGCTTGACCTCCCGCGGGTCGTACACATAATCTGCCCCGACCTGCTTTGCCAGCTCGCGGCGGGGAGCAGACACCTCAAAGGCCACAATCATCCCTGCGCCGGCGGCGCGGGCCAGTCCGATGGCCGCCAGGCCGATGGGGCCGGCGCCGAACACACTGACGTAATGGCCGGGGCGGAATCCGCCGGCCCGTTCGAACATGGCATTGTAGGATACGCTGGTCGGTTCGGTCAGCGCGGCGACCTCGTAAGCCTTCTTTTCATCGCCAAAACGTTCGGCGATGGCGTCGATTTTCCAGGCAAACTTGGCCCCGATAGCCAGGTAGTTGGCAAAACCGCCGTCGATGGTAAAGCCGATTTCTTCCAGGTTGGTGCAGTGGTTGGGGTAGCCGTTGCGGCAGGGGATGCAGTGGCCGCACCAAATCATCTCTTCCACGGTGACCATATCGCCAACTTTCAGGTCGGTCACTTCACTGCCAACTTCCACCACCTTGCCGGACAGTTCGTGGCCCAGAATGCTGGGGAATTTGGTCAGGCCGGGATAGAGAATGTAGTCATCCTCGTCTGTTTCGTAGAAGTGCATGTCGGAACCGCAAACGCCGCAGGCCTTCACTTCCAGCAAAATCTGGTCGGGCTTGATTTTGGGGTCGGGCTTTTCGCGGACTTCCAGTTTGGGATGCCGCCACACGCTGTTGCCGGTGATGGCTTTTCCCGTTTGTTTTTCCCACTCAGATACTTTATAGGTGGGTTTGGGTTCCCAAACCGCATCCAGAATTAAACCTTTCATTTTTTAACCTCCGTTGGTTAGTTAGATATGGTGCAGGTAAATATTCAAACCGGCAACTTATGCACACGTGTGCACAGGTTGCCGTAATAATAACATGCCTTGCCAGAGTTGTCAATAATGCCGGAGCCTGGCCGGGCCCGTCAACCCACTCGAACCGGGTGTCCGGTATGCCAGGATTCCAGTGCGGCCAGACCGATTTCGGTGGCCTTGTGGCTTTCCTGTTGGGTTCAATCCCGCCGGGTCACAATCAGGCAGGAAACGTTGGTCATATTGACCAGCTTGCGCGCCACGCCCCCCAACTGCTCCACCTCGGAGCTGATGCCCCGCTGGCC
>RFJV01000036.1 GCA_003694775.1 Chloroflexota bacterium
CCAGGGCACGTAGACGCGCTCGGCCAGCACGTCCTCCCGCTTGTTCAGCAGGTCGTACAGAATAGCCAGCCCCATATTGCTCATGCCCAGGTCGTACACATCGGGGAAGAGCAGGGCTACTTTGGTGCGGATGCGCGGGTCGTTCCAGTCCTTGACCACGCTGTTGTATTCCCCGCCGATGTAGCGGGCCGGCTTCTGCACGCCGGCCAGAATTCTATCGAGAGTACGGTCGTTGATGCGCATAAGATGGCTTGCCTTTAAAATTGTGAATTGTGAAGTGAATGTTCCAGACACGACCAAGTAAATACGGAATTTCTATAATTTATATAATAAATTTTAAGTTTTGCCAAATGGGGGGTATGGTGAGGGTTAACCAACCGCCCTGGCCGCGGCGACCATATTCTTGAGCTTGGCGACCACCAGGCGGCGGTCGAGCAGGCCCAGGCCGCAGTCGGGCGCGGCCATCAGGCGGGGCGGGTCAATATGCTGGAGTGCTTCTTCCAGCCGGGCGGCAATTTCGTCCACCGGCTCAACCCGGCTCCGGGCAATGGCAATCACGCCCAGGATGACCGTTGTTTTGGTGAACTTTTCCAGCAGGGCCAAATCGTTGTGGCGGTGGGCGTCCTCAATGGAAACGGCCTGAATGGATGAATATTCAATGGCGTCGGCAAGCTGGAAGTAAGCCTGCGGGTCGGCTTTGGGATAATCCTCGTTGTCCACTTCGTCGGGGTAGCCACAGCACATATGGACAGTCCGGGTGACCTCTTTGGGCACTTTATGGAAGCATCGCTCCAGGTTTTCAAAGCCAAAATCCAGAGCCTTCTGCGGCTCGCGGGCAAAAACCGGCTCGTCAATCTGGATATGGATGCACCCGGCGTCTGCCAGTGCCCGGATTTCGGCGTTGATGGCATCGGCCAGGGCCGCGCCCAGCCGTTTTTCGTCGCCGTAGTATTCATCGGCGATGGAATCGGTGATGGTCAGCGGGCCGGGGATGGTCATTTTGACCGGCTGGCCCATGGCCGCTTCCTGGGCGACCCGCCAGTCGCGGGGCAAAAAATGGCCGCGGGGCGTAATGGGGCCGGTCACCACCGGCACACGGGCCTGCCATGAGCCGGCCCGCATCGATTTTTCTGCCAGCCGGCGGAAGTCGATACCGTTCAGATGCCGGCAGTGGTAGTAGATGTAGTTCTCGCGGCGCACCTCGCCGTCGGTGGGGATGTCGATACCCAGCACCACCTGCTCCCGGACCACTTCCTGCACACCCCGGTCCAGCAGGGGGGTAATGTCATCGCCGGTGGTCTTTTGTAAAAATGTATCATACGCCAGGCTGGGGTCCAGCTCGTCGGTTCGCCCACTGCGGAACCAGTCCGGCGTGGGGACGTAGTCCGGTTTGGGATATGCACCGATGGTGGTGGTCAATAGCGGCATCTGCCGACCTCGCGACAAAAGGATGAAGGCGAAAGGATGAGGGATGAAGGGTTTGAAATCAATCTCCCAATCTCCAATCCCTAATCTCCAATCCCTAATCTCCAATCCCCCTAAAGCGTACCACACCTTCCGGCCCGGCGCAAGACGACCTTTTTCTCAGTACGGGATGTGAGATATGGGATGTGGGATGGTTGACTCCCCACCAGACTGCGTTTATAATTCGGGCATCCTCATTACAACGAGAAACCGATGAACAGACCCGATACAGCAGAATTGATTAAACAGCTCTCCCAGGCTGTCGGCGTGACCGGCTACCGCGGCCCCAACCGGATAGACGAGGTCATCGCCGGTATGCTGGCCCCCTGCACCGACCGCGTGGAGCGGGACCGGATGGGCAGTGTGGTGGGTGTCCGGCTGGGCCGGCAGACCGGTGAACCGCGGCGGCGGGTGATGCTGGCCGCGCACCTGGACGAAATCGGCGCGGTGGTGACCGAGATTGACCGGGGCGTTCTGCGCTTTACCGAGGTCGGCGGGCTGGATGACCGGGTGCTGATGGGCCAGGAGGTGACGGTTCACGGTCGCCGGGACCTGCCGGGTGTGATTGGCTCCATTCCGCCCCACCTGCAAACCGGCCCGGCAGACAAGGTTGACCTGGAAAAGATGCACATCGATGTGGGCCTGCCGCCGGCACAGGTGGCCCGGCTGGTGCGGGTCGGCGACCTGGTGTCCTTTACCCGCCCGCCGCTGGAACTGCAGAACGGCCTTATCAGCGGCAAGGCAATGGACAACCGGGCTTCGGTGGCGGCTATGGTGGCCTGTCTCCAGCAGTTGAGCCGGCTCCAGCACCAGTGGGACGTGTACGCGGTAGCCACCGCAGACGAGGAGTGGGGCGGATACGTCGGCGCGACCACGCAGGCCTACGCCCTGCACCCGGATGTCGCCATCGTCCTCGATGTAACCTTTGCCGACGTGAGCGAAATCGAGGTGAAGCTGGACCACGGTCCGGTGGTCACATTGGGGCCGGGCAATCATCCCGCGGTGCGCCGGCGACTGCTGGACCTGTGCCGCGAGCTGGAGCTGAAATACCAGGTCGAAGCCCTGCCCGGCGGGGCCGGCACCGACGCATACGCCATCGAAATCAGCCGCGAGGGAGTCCCCACTGCCCTGGTCTCGATTCCCGTCCGGAATATGCACTCGCCGGTGGAGGTGGTGCACCCCCGCGACGTGGAGCGGACCGCCCGTCTGCTGGCCCACTTTATCGCCGGGCTGGATGAGGATTTTGTCCAGGCGTTGGTACCAAAAGTGGATAATTAGGGATTGACGATTTTCAATTGACGATTGACGATTTGGGAGATTAACTCCCCAACTCTCTAACTCCCAAACTCATAAACTCATAAACTCATAAACTCACTAACTATGTTCCGAGGAGATGACCCAATGACAGAAGTCAAAATCGGCGTTATCGGAGGCAGTGGCCTCTACCAGATGGAAGACCTGACCGACATCGAAGAGGTTGCCATTTC
>RFJV01000288.1 GCA_003694775.1 Chloroflexota bacterium
TACTGCCGGCGCTCCGAGTGCCCCAGGATGACATACTGGCACAGGCCCTCCAGCATCAGGGGCGAAATTTCGCCCGTGAAGGCGCCCTGTTCTTCCCAGTACATATTCTGCGCGCCCAGACCGATTTTACTGCTGGCAATCACATCCTGCACCGCGGCCAGAGCAGTAAAGGGCGGGCAAAGCACCACATCCACGCCGTCAATCTGCCCCACTTCTTCCCGAATGCCGCGGGCCAACTGCACGGCTTCGGCGATGGTTTTGTGCATTTTCCAGTTTCCGGCGATAATTGGGGTACGCATATAGCAAACTCCTTTGAATAGTTAGTTGGTTAGTTGGTTAGTTGGGGAGTTTGTGAGTTTGTGAGTGGGAGAGTTTGTGAGTTGGAGAGTTTAGGGTTTTCAATCTCCAATCTCCCAATCTCCCAATCTCTAATCTCCAATCCCCAATCCCCAACCGGCAGTTTATCTTACCACACTCTGCCCCGACGGGCAATGATTGAGAAAATTTTCGCAAACCAGATGATGCCCTTATCCGTTGACTTCTTCAACCGGCCTACTCTGGACGTGGCCCGCGACCTGCTGGGCCAGCGCCTGGTGCGTATGATAGATGGCCGGCGGGTGAGCGGGCGCATTGTGGAAACCGAGGCTTATGTTGGCCCCCACGACACCGCCTCGCACGCCAGCAAGGGCCGCACTCCCCGTACCGAGGTGATGTTCGGCCCGCCGGGCCGGGCCTACGTATACCTGATTTACGGCATGTACCACATGCTGAACCTGGTCACCGAAGCCGAGGGCTTCCCCGCCGCCGTCCTTATCCGGGCCATCGAGCCGCTGGAGGGGCTGGAAGTCATCCAGGCCAACCGGGCCGGTATCCGGCAGGCTCGTCTGCTGACCGGCGGACCGGGCCGGCTGTGCCGGGCCCTGCAAATCGACCTGTCGCTGAACCGCTGGGATGTGACCCGCGGGGAGCGCCTGTGGCTGGAGCCGGATGCTCCGGTGCCCCCGGCGCAGATTGCCCGCGGCCCGCGGGTCGGCATTGCCTACGCCCAACCCAAAGACCGGGCCGCGGCCTGGCGATTCTGGATAAAAGACAACCCCTTTGTCTCCCGTTAACCCCCTTGGGCCGCCTGGCGCAGGCGGCGGATATTCTCGGCAACCGGCGCACGGCTGTTGAACACCGCCGACCCGGCTACCAGCACCGTTGCCCCGGCCCCGACAACTTCGGCAATGGTCGACTCGTTGACCCCGCCGTCCACTTCCAGCTCCGCGGCAGACCCTATCTCGTCCAGCATTTGCCGCAACCGGGCAATGCGCCGCGTGCTGGCCGGAATATATTTCTGACCCCCAAACCCCGGATTGACCGACATAACCAGCACCAAATCCACCTCTGGCAGAATCTCTTCCACGCTTCCCAGCGGGGTGGCCGGGTTGAGGGTAACGCCGGCCTTGAGCCCCAGCTCCTTGATTTGCTGGATGGTGCGGTGCAGGTGGGGGCAGGTTTCCACGTGGACGGTTATCCGGTCTGCGCCGGCCTGGGCAAAGGCCTCAAACTGGCGTTCCGGATTTTCAATCATCAGGTGGACATCCAGCGGCAAACGGGTGACCGGCCTCAGCCACTGGACAACCAGCGGGCCAAAGGTAATCGGCGGCACAAAGTGACCGTCCATCACGTCCACGTGAATCCAGTCCGCGCCCGCGGCTTCGGCCTCGCTGACCTGCTGGCCCAGGCGGGCAAAGTCCGCCGAAAGAATGGATGGGGCAAGTTTGAACGTCATGTCTCTGGTCTCCAATCTCCCAATCTCCAATTCCCCCGCCTCCCAATTTTACCACTGCTGGCCGTTCCCCAAAAATTTCCCCTCCCCAATCCCCCCCTCCCCCCAATTGCGAATCGGGGCCGGGGATGGTATCATCGGCGGGTGAAGCATGGAGCAAAGATGGTGCACCGATGAAAATTGCGCTGGCCCACGACTGGCTGAATCAGATGGGCGGGGCGGAAAATGTCCTGGAGCAGATGGTCAATATGTACCCCTCTGCGCCGGTATTCACCACCATTTACGCCCCGGAACTGATGCCCCAAAGCTACCGCGGCTGGGACATCCGGACAAGCTGGCTGAACCGCGCCCCCGGTATTCACCGCCACCACCAGCCGTACCTGCCGCTGTACCCTGCCGCGGTCCGCAGTCTGGATTTTCGCGGCTTCGACGTGATTCTGTCGAACAAAAGCGGCTTTATTCACGGCCTGCGCCGGTCGGCGGAGCAGGTGCACATTTGCTACTGCCTGGCCCCAACCCGGTATGTGTGGGATTACGCCGGGTACGCGGCCCGCGAGGGGTTTGGCCGCGGGCTGGGGCTGGCCATCCGCCCCCTGATTGCCCTGCTCCGGCGCTGGGACTACCGGGCCGCCCAGCCGCCCCAGCCCGGTGACGACCGGGGCGTGGACCATTTTATTGCCATCTCCAGGGAAATTCAGGCCCGCATCCAAAAATTTTACGGGCGAAGCTCGGTTATCATCTACCCGCCGGTAGATACGGCCCGCTTCCGCCCGCCGGCAGGTCAAACCGAACAGGGGGATTACTACCTGGTGGTCTCCCGGCTGATTCCGTACAAGCGCATCGACCTGGCGGTGCAGGCCTGCACCCGCCTGCAGAGGCGGCTCATTGTGGTGGGTGATGGCCGCGACCGGGCCGCACTGGAGGCTGTGGCCGGGCCTACGGTGCAGTTTTTGGGCCGCCGGCCAACCGCGGAGGTGGTCCGGCTGATGCAGAACTGCCGGGCGTTTCTGTTTCCGGGGTTTGAGGATTTTGGCATTGCCCCGGTAGAGGCCCAGGCCGCGGGGCGTCCGGTGATTGCGTTTGCCCGCGGGGGCGCGCTGGATACAGTGCTGGAGGGGACAACCGGCCTGTTTTTCCGGGAGCAAACGGTTGACGCGCTGTGCCAGGCGATAGA
>RFJV01000037.1 GCA_003694775.1 Chloroflexota bacterium
CTCCAGCGGCGCCGTCCGAATCATCAACCGCTGGCCCGGCTGGAGGCCCAGGCCCACTTTCACCGTCAGTTCGGCGTAGTTCTGCAGTTTTTGTTCAAAGGTAAGGGTCATTGTTTCACCTCAGGTAGTTGGTTGGTTAGTTGGAGAGTTAACTTCCAAACTCCCCAACTCTCTAACTCCCTAACTCTCTCTCCCACACCAGGCTAATCAGGGTGTGGCCGACCCGCGGTACGGGCGGGTTATCTACCGAGAAAACTACCAGCTCCCCGGCCCGGTTAATCAGAAACAGCGGCAGGGACCGGTCGCCGTACATTTCCCGGTAGGCCTGCTCGTCAAATTTTTCGGTGAGGCGGGTCTTCTTGATGGTTGCGCCTTCGTTGAATTTTTCGGTGATGAAGCCGTAGGTGGCGTGGGGCGCAAACAGCAACCGCCCCTGCAAGGGGGAGGGAAGTGTTTCGCGGCGGCGGTGTCCACTGCTTCTGGGGGGGAGCTGGTACACACCGGCCCGGCCAAATTCCTCCAGAAAGTGGAGTGCGGCCAGCGCGTTGACCTCATCGTTGGGGGTCAGGGCCAGCAGACGGCCCAGGCCGCCCATCTCCAGTTCCTCCAGGATGTATTCCGACAGAATGCTGGCACAGTGGGCCGGCAGACCTTCCATCCGGGCCGCGGCCACATTGTTCCGGTTGCTGTCGACCAGCAGAACCTGGAACCCCTCTTCCTGCAGGGCCGCGGCAATGGCCCGGCTCCAGGAATGTGCCCCGGCCATCAGGACCCCCTGCGGATTGGGTGTGGCAACGCCCAGCCAGCGACCCACCGGCGCGGCAGTCAGACCGTAAACCGTGACCGTCCCCACAATAACCACGAACATTTCGGTCACCATAAATTCTGCCTGGTGATAGCCGGAATGCGACAGCTCCAGGGCAAAAACCGAGGTCACGGCCGCGGCCACAATGCCGCGCGGGGCCATCCACGAGAGAAACGCCTTTTCGCGCCAGGTCAGCCCGGAGCGGACGGTGGAGGCCAGTACAATCGCCGGCCGGGCAATCACAATCAGCAAGAGCAGGTAGGCCAGACTGCCCCAGCCCAGGCGGGTCAGACTGGCCAGGTCAACCCGCGCCGCCAGGATGATAAACAGGCTGGCCAACAGCAGAACCCGCAGGTTTTCCTTGAATTCCACAATGTGCCGGATGCTGGCCTGCTTCTGGTTTGCCAGGATGATGCCCATCAGGGTAACAGTCAGCAGGCCGGATTCTTCCTGCACCACGTTAGAGGCGGTAAACGTGGCCAGGACAAACATCAGGGCCACGCTGTTCTGCAGGAAATCAGGTATCCAGTACCGGCGCAGGAGCAGGATAAGCAATCCGGCCCCCAGACCGCCAAGGCCGACCCCCACCAGTACGGTTTTGAGCAGGCTCAAAGCCACGGTTGCCGCCGCGGCCTGCACCCCGCTGGTCACGATGACCTCAAATACCAGCACGGCCAGAACAGCCCCGATGGGGTCGTTGACAATCCCTTCCCACTTGATGAGGGAGCTGACCCGGCCCACGGCGTGGACGTGCCGGAGCAGGGGGATGATAACCGTGGGGCCGGTGACCACCAGAATGGCCCCCATCAGCAGGGCCAGCGGCAGGTCGAACCGGAGCAGATAGTACGCGCCCAGCGCGCTCAGCACCCAGCTAACCAGCGCACCGATGGTCGCCAGGTTGCGCACCACATGGCCGGTATCGCGAATTTCCGACAGCTTCAGGCTGAGGCCGCCTTCAAAAAGTATCAGGGCCACCGAAGCCGAAATGACCGGAAACAGCAGGTCGCCCAGCAGTTTATCCGGGTTCAGCAGGCCGGTTACCGGCCCCACCACAAAGCCGCTCAACAGCAGAACCAGGATAGACGGCAACCCCACCCGCCAGGCTATCCATTGGGCCGCAATGCCCACTACAATGATGCCGGCAATTGAAACCAGAATGTATTCGCTCAAGGTCGGTTCTCCGAAAAAATTTTATTTTTTACGCCTCAAACCGGAGGCGCAACTGCTCCAGACTGTCCGGCGACCCCAAAACGGTCACCCATAGACCGGCCTCAGATAGTCTGGAGACGTGTGGGCAAGGCCGACCAGCGGGCGGCAATCTTGTCGTTTCTGACGGCCATGGCAATGGCCTTGCGTGTACCCACCAGCACCACCATCCGCCGGGCGCGGGTCACCGCGGTGTAGAGGAGGTTGCGCTGGAGGAGCATGTAGTGCTGGGTGAGAATCGGCATCACCACCACGGGGTACTCACTGCCCTGGCTTTTGTGGACACTCATGGCATAGGCCAGAGTCAGTTCATCCAGTTCGCTCAGGTCGTAACCGACCAGCCGGTCTTCAAATTCTACTCCAATTTCTCCGGCTTCCAAATCAATCCGCACAATCTGGCCGATGTCGCCGTTGAATACGTCTTTGTCGTAGTTGTTGCGAAGCTGGAGCACCCTGTCTCCCAGGCGAAAAACGCGGCTGCCGTTCCGGTATTCGGGCCGGTCGTAGCGAAGGGGGTTGAGGCGGGCTTGCAGTTTTTCGTTGAGGGCGCGGGCGCCGGCATGGCCGCGGTGCATCGGGCTGAGCACCTGGATGTCCTGGCTGGGAATACCGAACTTCTCCGGAATGCGCCGGGCCACGATGTCGACCACCAGGTCGGCCGCTTCGGCGGGGTCTTCCTTACCAAAAAAGTAAAAATCCTGACGGTCTTTGGGGAAAAGCGGCATTTCGCCCCGGTTGATGCGGTGGGCATTGACAATGATGGTGCTGTTGGCCGCCTGCCGGAAGATGACATCCAGCCGGGTGGTGGGAATAACGCCGCCGGCAATGAAATCGCGCAGAACGTTGCCCGCGCCCACACTGGGAAGCTGGTCGGCATCGCCCACCAGCAGTACGTGCGTGGCCGGGTGCACAGCCTTGAGCAGGCTGTTCATCAGAACCAGGTCAATCATGGAGCACTCATCCACAATCAGCATGTCGCACTCCAGCGGATTGTCCTCGTTGCGCTGGAATTTAAACCCCTCGCTGGGGCTGACTTCCAGCAGGCGGTGGATGGTTTTGGCTTCCTGTCCGGTGCTCTCGGCCAGCCGTTTGGCCGCCCGTCCGGTGGGCGCGGCCAGCAGGGCGCGCTTCCCCTGCCGGGCCAGCAGGCGCAGAATGGCCCGCACGGTGCTGGTTTTACCCGTTCCCGGCCCGCCGGTGAGGATGCTCAGCTTGTGGGTCAGGGCCATCTGCACCGCTTCTTTCTGCCGGTCGGCCAGCGCCACCCCGTCCGGGTCGGTCGCCGACAGCCACTCGAACGCCCGCGGCCAGTCCAGGCCGGCAAAGCCGGCCAGCCGGCTTTGCGGCGCGTCCAGCAATCGCCGCACCCGCCGGGCTGTGCCCACCTCGGCGTGGTAAAAGGCCGGTAAATAGACGGCCTCCACGGCATTGTCGCCGGCGGTAACGGATTCAATCTGCACCCGCTCTTCCTGCCGCAGGGCCTCTATCTGCATGTCGACCTGCTCCGCCGCGACACCCAAAATTTTGACCGCCGCTTCCACCAGGTGGCCGCGCGGGGCAAATACGTGGCCGTCATCGGCCAGGCGGTTGAGGGTGTACTCGATGCCCGCGGCGATGCGTTCCGGCGCGTCCACAGCAATGCCGATGTTGCGGGCAATCTTGTCAGCGGTCAGAAAACCAACGCCGAAGATGTCCCGCGCCAGCCGGTAGGGGTCGTTTTTGACCACACTGATGGCCCGGTCGCCGTAGGTTTTGTAGATTTTCACCGCCAGATGGGTGCTGACCTGGTGGGTTTGCAGAAAAAGCATAATTTCCTTGATTTGCTTCTGCGCTTCCCAGGCAGTGGCAATCATCTGGATGCGCTTGGGGCCAATACCTTCTACCTCGGCCAGCCGGTGGATGTCCTGCTCGATAACATCCAGGGTGTACTGGCCGAACTTTTCGGCGATGCGCCGGGCCGTTACCGGGCCGATACCTTTAATCAGGCCGCTACCCAGGTAGCGGCGGATGCCCTCGACGGTGGCCGGCATTTCTTCCACGTACCGCTCAATGGCAAACTGCTCGCCGTAGCGGGGATGGGTTTTCCACCGCCCGGTAATTTTCAGCCGCGCGCCGGGATGCACCTCGGCCAGCGGGCCAACGATGGTGATGAGGTCGTAATATTTATCCGGCTTGAAGCGGGCCACCGTGTACCCGTTTTCCGGGTTAGTGAAGGTAATCCGCTCCACCACCCCGGTCAGGGTAACGGAGTTTTCCGTAGAGGGCGTCATTGGCAGTTTTTCCTGTGGCTGGATGAATGCCTGTCGTCATTGTAGCATAAAAAGGAATGGCCCAAAATTTTATCCGCTGGAGCCGGTCCATTTTGCCGGTTTTGTGACGTTACAGCCCTCACCCTACCCCCTAACCCCCTCCCCTCTCCCACGGATGGGAGAGGGGAGGGGGTTAGGGGGTAGGGTGAGGGCTGTAACGTCACAAAACCGGCAAAATGGAC
>RFJV01000289.1 GCA_003694775.1 Chloroflexota bacterium
CCAGACAGCCTTGTGGTTGAAGTGTCTGGTCTGGTGCACTGCGCCCGGATGCCCAAAACCGCCAGCCTGACCCGCCCCGCACCGGCGGTGGTGATGCTTCACGGCTGGGGCGGCGACGAAGCCGCTATGTGGGTCTTCAGACAAGCTGTCCCTGCCGCCGCGGCCATCATCACCCCCCGCGCCCCCATTGACCCCGGTATCGGCGGGTATGTCTGGTTTACCTACCTGGATGCGGCCCGCGCCCACCCCGACCCCGGCGTCCTGCAGAGCAGTCTGAAACGCCTGCGCCACTTTCTGCACAGTCTGCCGGATGTCTACCCGGTTGACCCGGCCCGGCTGGTGCTGGTCGGCTTCAGCCAGGGCGCGGCAATGGTCAACAGCATAGTTCTCGGCGGCTACATCCATCCGCTGGGGGTGGTATCCCTGGCCGGCTTCATTCCCAATCTGCCTGGCCGGACCACCGGGGCGGTAGTCCGGCCCAATCTGCCGGTCTTCATTGCCCACGGCCTCCGCGATGACGTCGTCTCCGTGGAAGAGGGCCGCCGCGTCCGTGACCTTTACACCCGGCAGGGCGCCAATGTCACGTACCGGGAAGACCCGGTCGGTCACAAGGTGCATACCCGCACCATCAAAGCATTGAAAAGCTGGCTGGATGGCCTGCTTCAGCCGGCCTCGTAAGACCGCCGGCTCATCAGAAACAGAAACAGGGAAACAAAGAGGGGCACGGCATACCGTGCCCCTCCAACCAGCAGGGTGTCTCCCTACTGCTGTCCTACCGCCGCGCGCCGCGTTTTCAACCGCGCCAGTTCTGCGGCTACTGTTTGCTGGCCACGGCGTCCAGAATCATCTGCTCTACTTCGGCCACGTCGCGGGGGCCTAAATCCTCGCCGCTCCGCAGACGGACGGCCACCTGGCTGGCGGCCTGTTCCTTATCCCCCACCACCAGCATATAGGGGATTTTCTGCTTCTGGGCCAGCCGAATCTTGTTGCCCATACGTTCACTGCCGTCATCCACTTCGACCCGCAGGCCGGCGGCCTTGAGCCGTTCGGCGACCTGCCGGCAGTAGGGGACATGCCGGTCGGCGATGGGGATGAGCACGACCTGCACCGGCGACAGCCAGACCGGGAATGCACCGCCGTAATGCTCAATCAGCACGCCGAAGAAGCGCTCCATTGAGCCGAGCAGGGCACGGTGCACCATATACGGTCGGTGCGGCTGGCCGTCTTCGCCGATGTAGGTCATATCGAACCGTTCCGGCAGGTTGAAGTCGAACTGGATGGTGCTCAACTGCCACTCACGGCCCAGGGCATCTTTGATTTTGATGTCGATTTTGGGGCCGTAGAATGCGCCGCCGCCGGGGTCGATATCGTAGGGCAGGTTGGCCCGCTTGAGCGCGTCTTCCAGAGCGCGCTCGGCATCGGCCCACTGCTGGAGGTCGCCCACGGCTTTACCCTCTTTGGGGCGGGTGCTCAGGTAAGCCTGGAAGTCGGTAAAGCCAAAACTGCGCAGAATGTGCAGGCAGAAGTTCAGCACAAAATCGATTTCCTGGGGCATTTTTTCCGGCTGGACAAAGTGATGGGCATCGTCCTGGGTAAAGCCACGCACTCGCAGGAGACCATGCAGAACCCCGCTCCGTTCGTAGCGGTAAACTGTGCCCCATTCGGCAAAGCGCAGGGGCAGGTCGCGGTAGCTCCGCAGACTGCTCTTGTACATGAGGATGTGGAAGGGGCAGTTCATCGGCTTGAGGAAGTACTCCTGCCCGTCGATGTCCAGCGGCGCGTACATGGAATCGCGGTAAAAGTCCAGGTGACCGCTGGTTTCCCACAGCGTACTCTTGCCGATGTGGGGGGTGTAGACCAGGTCGTAGCCGTGGGCCAGGTGTTCGTTTTTGCAGAATTCTTCGGCCAGGTGGCGCATGAGGCCGCCTTTGGGATGCCACAGCACCAGACCGCCGCCCAGCATATCCGGCTCAGTGCTGAACAGGTCCAGCTCCTTGCCCAGCCGGCGGTGGTCCCGCTTTTCGGCCTCGGCCAGCCGGTGCAGGTACTCTTCCAGCTCCTCCGGCGTTTCCCAGGCCGTGCCGTAAATGCGCTGAAGTTGCTGGCGTTTTTCGTCGCCGCGCCAGTACGCGCCGGCCACCTTGAGCAGTTTGAAGGCTTTGGGATGAATCTCGCCCAGGTTGTCGACATGCGGCCCCTTGCACAGGTCTTCAAAGGTATCGTGCTTGTAGGTGCTGATGACCGGCGGTTCGTCGGTAGGTTCGCCGTATTCGTCCACGCCGCCAGCTTCGAGGCCGTCAATCAGCTCCAGCTTGTAGGGCTGGTCGGCGAAAAGCTGGCGGGCTTCTTCTGCGCTCAGCTCGCGGCGGTGGAATTTGTGCTTCTTTTTGATGATGTTCCGCATCCGCTTTTCAATGGCCTTCAAATCTTCCGGGGTCAGCGGGCGCGGCAGGTCAAAATCGTAGTAGAAACCATCCTGGATGGGCGGTCCAATCGCGATTTTGCCGGTAGGGAACATTTCCAGCACGGCCTGGGCCATCACGTGGGCCAGGCTGTGCCGCAACCGGTACAGGTGTGTTTCTTCGTACGGTACTTTTCCAGACATCTTACTCTCCTTTTCGGCCTTAAACCAAAATCCCCTCACCCGGTTTGGGGCGAGGGGACAGTATTCCACGCGGTTCCACCCAAATTCAACGGCGCAATGCGCCGTTCTCATTGGCGGCGGATAACGGGGCCAACCGGAGCCTCATACTGGCGTATTTGCGTTCAGAAGCTCGCTCCCGAGGGGTTTTCGGCAGGGTCCAGACGAAGAAGGCTTCCAGCCGCTGGCCTTCTCTCTCTGGCGCTGGCCGGCCTGCTTACTCGTCTCGGTCAACGCTTTGACGGGTCAATTGGTCAACAGTTTAGCACACCCGCGGCGATGTGTCAAAATGGGGGGTCCGGGTGGTTCTCAGGGCCTGATTCGCAGACGGTTTGGGGTAATGATGTAGGTATAGGTAAACGTGGTGGTGGCGGTGATGCTCCGGTCAGCGGTTTCTGCCAGCAGGTCCACCGGCCCCGGCAGAACGGGGAGCCCCGCGGGCCATTCCGCCGGCATCGTGAAGGTGAACAGCACCGTACCGGATATGGAGCTGAGACCGGTAGTATAGGGGTAAGTCACCACCGTACCCAGGTAAAGGCTGATGGGCGTAGTGATGGGAAAACCAATGCCCGTTACGGTGACCGGCGTCGTCGGCGGGCCGATGGGCGGGGTGATGCTCAGGGTGATGGTCAACGGGGCGGTGGTGGTTGGGGTAACGGTGACGGTGGGCGTTGTGGTTGGGGTAAGGGTGGGCGTACGGGTGATGGTTGGAGTGAGCGTCCCGGTTGGGGCAGCAGTGGCCGTGTTGGTGGGGGTCGCGGTGGG
>RFJV01000290.1 GCA_003694775.1 Chloroflexota bacterium
GCAGAAAGCATTGAAGAATTTTATGCCGACATCCCGGAAAGTTTGCGCGTCAAAGGCCGGCTGAACCTGCCGGAGCCACTGCTCTCCGAGGCCGCGCTCAAACGGCATGTCAGCCAACTGCTCAACAAGAACACCAGCGCCGAGGAGTACCTCAGCTTTCTGGGCGCGGGGTGCTACCAGCACCACGTCCCCTCCATCTGCGACGAGGTCAACAGCCGCGGCGAATTCCTCACCGCCTACGCCGGCGAACCGTACGACGACCACGGCCGCTTCCAGGCCCTGTTTGAATACGCCAGCATGATGGGCGAACTGCTCAACATGGACGTGGTCAACGTGCCCACTTACGACGGCTTCCAGGCCGCGGCCACGGCCATCAGCATGGCTTCCCGCATCACCCAACGCAAGGAAATCCTCCTCGCCGGGACCATCGGCCCGGACAAGCTGTCCAAAATTCGGGACTACTGCCAGCACGCCCTCACCCTTACCCCCATCCCTGCCGACCCGCAGACCGGCCAGATTGACCTGCCGGCCTTGACTGCCGCCCTTTCCGACCAGACTGCGGCGGTCTACTTTGAAAACCCCACCTACCTGGGCGTCATCGAAACCGAAGGCGACCGCATCGCCGACCTGGCCCACCGGCACGGCGCGCTCTGCGTGGTCAGCGCCGACCCCATCTCTCTGGGCGTCCTCACCCCGCCGGCAGACTACGGCGCCGACATCGTCTGCGGCGACATCCAGCCGCTGGGCATGCATATGCAGTTCGGCGGCGGGCACGGCGGCTACATTGCCACCCACGACATCCCCGAACACGTGATGGAATACCCCTCCCGGCTGTTCGGCATTGCCCCCACCATCGTCCCCGGCGAATACGGCTTTGGCGACGTGGCCTACGAGCGCACCTCCTTTGCCGTGCGTGAGGAAGGCAAGGAGTGGGTCGGCACAGCCGCGGCCCTGTGGGGCATTACCGCCGGGGTGTACCTGGCCCTGATGGGGCCGCAGGGGATGGTCGAAATCGGGCAGAGCATTATGGCCCGCTCCCAGTACACTATGCAGGTCCTGAACCGTCTGCCCGGCGTGCAGGCGCCCATTTTCCAGGCCCCGCACTTCAAGGAATTTGTGGTGGACTTCAACGCCACGGGCCGGACGGTCGCCGAAATTAACCGCGGCCTGCTGGCGCGGGGCATCTTTGGCGGCAAAGACCTGAGCGCCGAGTTCCCCGCCCTGGGGCAGTGCGCCCTGTACGCCGTCACCGAAATTCACACCCAGGCCGATATTGACCATCTGGCCGACGCGCTGAAGGAGGTCATCACCCAATGAGCCAGCAAGACATCAGCCGCCATCGCTTTACCAACGGCAAGCCCAACCTGCGGCGCTTTCACCAGGCCCGCTGGGACGAGCCGGTTATCTTTGAACTGAGCACCCCCGGTCAGCGGGGCATCCTGGTCCCCGAAGTGGAGGAAGGTATCCGCCAGACCGTGGGCGACCCGCTGGCCGTTCTGCCGGACAAAATGCGCCGCCAGACCCCGCCGGCCCTGCCGGAGCTGGCCCAGCCGCAGGTTCTGCGCCACTACGTCCGCCTGTCGCAGGAAAATCTGGGCGCGGACTTCAACATCGACGTAGGTCAGGGAACCTGCACCATGAAGTACAACCCCAAAATCAACGAACAGCTCGTCCGCACCCCCAAGCTGACCGAACTCCATCCCCTGCAGGACGAGTCGACTGTGCAGGGCATTCTGGAAATTATGTACCGGCTGGAGCAGATTCTCAAGGAAATCTCCGGCATGGACCGCTTTACCCTCCAGCCTGCCGCCGGTTCCGCGGCTATCTACACCAACGTGTCGATGATTAGGGCCTACCACGCCCTGCGCGGCGAGGCCAACCAGCGCACCGAGGTGATTACCACCATCTTTTCCCACCCCTCCAACGCGGCCACGGCCCGAACCGCCGGCTACAAGGTCATCACCCTCTACCCCAACGCCGACGGCTACCCCGACCTGGACGCGCTCAAGGCCGCGGTGTCGGAGCGGACCGCGGCCCTGCTCATCACCAACCCGGAAGATACCGGCATCTTCAACCCCCACATCGAGGAGTTTGTCCGCGTGGTGCACGATGCCGGCGGCCTGTGCGCCTACGACCAGGCCAATGCCAACGGCATTCTGGGCATTACCCGCGCCCGCGATGCCGGGTTCGACCTGTGCCACTTCAACCTGCACAAAACCTTTTCCACCCC
>RFJV01000291.1 GCA_003694775.1 Chloroflexota bacterium
AAACGCGGCAGATATTGCCTACTGGCGACAGCAGGTGGAGCAGGACTTCATCGCCTTTTCCCGCTACCGGCGGATTTACTACCAGGTGCGCTACATTACGGAGCACGGCAAAGAGTTCATCCGCATTGATTCCGATGGAGCGCGGGTTTACGCTATTCCGGAACATGCTCTGCAGGACAAATCGGGCCGCTACTACTTTCAAGAAGCGATGCGCCTTCGGACGGGGGAGGTTTTTGTTTCTCCCCTGGACCTGAACCGGGAGCACGGCCAGATTGAACGCCCTTTCAAGCCGGTAATTCGCTATGCCACCCCCCTGTTTGACCGGCAGGGACACCGGCGGGGAATTGTCATTACCAATATTTTTGCCGACAGGTTCCTGGCCGAAATCCGGCAGGGGAGCCATGCCCAGCCCCGGCTGATGCTGGTCGACCAGGACGGCTACTACCTGGCCCATCCCGACCCGCGGCAGGAGTGGGGCGGCCCCCGCGACTTGAACACCGGCATAAATTTGCGGGATGATTACCCCGATGTCTGGCCGGAGATTCTGTCGGGGCAGGCCGGCAGTATAGTGAACCAGCGGGCAATTGTGTACTACCCCATTTTTCCGGCTCCGGACAACCCGGATTACTATTGGGTGCTGGTGCACGATGAACCCCGGCAAACCATTTTTGCCTCGGTCTGGAGCTTCCGGGTAACGGCGGCCTCTATCCTGACCCTGGCCGCAGTGGCGGCCACCATTATGGCCGGTGCGCTGTCCAGGAGCCTGACCGCCCCGGTGCGGGCACTGCAGGAAGGCGTGGAGCGGTTTGGCCGCGGGGAGCTGTCTGAGCCGGTTTCGGTGCAGAGCCGCGACGAAATCGGCCAGCTGGCCGAGGCATTCAACACCATGGCCGCCGACCTCCACCGCTCCCAAACCCAGCGCCAGCAGTTGCTGGAGCGGCTCATCAGTGCCCAGGAAGAGGAACGCCGGATGGTGGCCTACGATATTCACGACGGCTTGATTCAGCGGCTGGTGGGGGCGCGGCTTCAGCTGACCAATTTTGTCGGCCTGCGGGCCAAAGACCCCGACCAGGCCGAACAGGCTCTCCAGCGTGCCCTCCAGCACCTCAGCGTGGCTATCGTGGAGGGGCGTCATCTGGTGGAGGGCCTGCGGCCGGCCCTGCTGGACGACCTGGGGCTGGTGCCCGCTCTGCATGAACTGGCCCAACAGGTGGCCGCAGAAATGGGGTGTGAACTGGAGTTTCTCTCCAATCTGACCGATGAACGCCTGCCGGCGCCGGTCGAAATTACCGTTTTCAGAATTGCCCAGGAAGCCCTGAGCAACAGCCAGAAACATTCCCGCACTGCCCGTTTGCGCCTGGAACTCAGCCGCCAGAACGGCTGGCTGGAGCTGGTGGTGCAGGACTGGGGGGGCGGGTTTGATATGGAAGAAGGCAGAAACAACCGCCGCTGTGTGGGGCTGGTCGGTATGCGCGAACGGGCCAGCCTGATAGGCGGAACCTGCGACATTATCAGCCGGCCCGGTCGGGGCGTGCTGGTAAAATCTCGTATACCGTTGGAGTGGTGATGGAAGAGATTCGGGTATTGATTGCCGACGACCACGGCATTGTGCGGGAGGGTCTGCGCAGTTTGCTGGAAAATGCCGGGCTTCAGGTGGTAGGCGAGGCGGCCAACGGTCAGGAGACTCTGGCGCTGGTCGACCGCCTCCAGCCGCAGGTGGTCTTGCTGGACATCCGCATGCCGGATATCGATGGCTTGCAGGTGCTGGCCCGGATAAAAGCCGCGCATCCGCAGGTCAGCGTGATTATGCTGACCACCTATGCCAACCCCGGCTATCTGGCGCGGGCGGTCAATCTGGGGGCCGCCGGCTACCTGAGCAAAGATATTAACCCCGACCGCATCCCCGTTGCCGTGCGGGCCGCGGCCAGAGGAGACCATCTGCTGGACCGAGACCTGCTCCGCACCGTGCTGGCCGGGGTTTCGGTTCCGGAACCGCCGGTTGACCCCCAGGAGCCGGCCTCTCTGCCGGTAGAGCCGCTCACCGAGCGAGAAGTTGAAGTTCTGCGCCTGATTGTGAACGGGCTGAACAATGAGGCCATTGCCAAAACCCTGTCGGTGAGCGTGCCGACGGTTAAGACTCACGTCCGGCACATCCTGGAAAAGCTCGGTGTGTCGGACCGCACCCAGGCCGCGGTTTGGGCCGTGCGCCACGGTATCGGCTGACCACCGGCGGCCGGCGGCAGTTGGGAATGTAATTTTTCCTCCCCATCCCCAAAATCATCCCCAGGGTTGATAAAAAATTAACCCTGGGGATGATTTTTTTTAACTCCCATTAATGTACACTCAAAATATCCCGCTTTATTTTTTCCCAGGCAGACCGGCGCGCCGGCGGCGCGGTCAGAAATACGTTACCCGTTTTCTCTGGTTGCCTCTGCCGTGGCCGGTCTGGTGAAGTCTGGAGAGTAGAAAGGAGGTGTCTATCGAAAGTACAGGGTGTCCCAATATCGTTTCAGAGGTTAAAACTTTTGTGAGGAGAGGGTTTATGAAACGATACATCTTCTTGTTAATGGCCGTCACCATGGTGGTTGCCGGCCTGTTTGTGTTGGGGTTGCCGGCCCAGGCGGCCACCGAACCACCCCAGCCGGTACAGGCCGCGCCGCTTTACCAGGGAGGCGACCAGGAAGGCTGTCTGTCTTGCCACCAGGGAATCGAATCGATTCGGAAGCCGGACAGCGACATGATGAAGCAAATCAAGGATAAGGGCGAGTGCACCACCTGCCACGGCGGTGACCCGACCGTGACCGGTACACCGGACGATACCGCGGCGGTTGAGGCCGCCCACACCGGTGCGCCCGATGGCCTCCCCTTTGACGAGTTCTACCCCGACCCCGGCAGTGTCTGGGTGGCCGATAAAACCTGCGGCCAGTGCCACACCGACTACGCCCACGCCCTGGAACGTGCTCTGATGAACACCGAAGCCGGTAAAATTCAGGGCAACCTCTGGTCCTGGGGAATTGCCGAGGACCAGAAGGTACGGTACGGCAACTACGACGTATCTGGCTCTGAAACCATCTTCGGTACCGATGCCTACAAGGATTACATCGCCGCGCTCAAGGCCGCCTTCCCCGACCAGTTCCCCGAATCTCTGGAAGTCCTGCCGAACCCCACCGTCGAAGAGATTCAGGCCGACCCCAAGCTGGCCGGGTACACCTACCAGCGACAGCAGTGCCAGCGCTGTCACGTGGGGGTCAAAGGACGGGCCAAGCGGGGCGACTGGCGCGGTCAGGGCTGTTCCTCGTGCCACATCCCTTACAGCAACGAGGGCCTGTACGAGGGCGGCGACCCCACCATCCCCAAGGATGAACCCGGTCATCTGCTGGTCCACGAAATCCAGGGAACCCGCGAGGCTCGCAACGGCATCCCCACCGAAACCTGCAACTCCTGCCACAACCGCGGCAAGCGCATCGGGGTGAGCTACCAGGGGATAATGGAATTTCCCTATGGTACACCGTTCAACGCCTCCGGCAGTAAACAGCCCAAGCTTCACACCAAGCAGTACCTCTTCATCAAGGAAGACCTGCACCACGAGCGCCAGAGCCGGCCCGAAAACCCGGAAGGCGGCATGCTGTGTCAGGACTGCCATACCAGCATCGAAATGCACGGCGATGGCAACATCCCCGGCACTACCCTGGCTCAGGTGGAAATCGAATGTTCCGACTGCCACGGCACACCGACCGCCTACCCCTGGGAACTGCCGCTGGGCTACGGTGAAGAGTTTGGCGCTGAACTGGGCAATGAACCGCGCGGTGTGGCCTCTATCACCGACCTGCTGACCACCGACGGCACCCTCTACGACCCCGAAGACGGCTACCTGCTGACCGCCCGCGGCAACCCCTTTGGCAACGTGGTCCGCACCGATGACGGCAAGGTGATTGTCCATTCCGCAACCGGCAAGGATTTCTTTGTGCCTCTGCTCAAGACGCTGGCCGAAGATAAAGCCTGGAAGAGCCAGGACGCGGAAGTGGCTATGGAAAAGGTGAGTGCCCACATCGACAAGATGGAGTGCTACACCTGCCATGCCGACTGGGCGCCGCAGTGCTACGGCTGTCACGTGCAGGTCAACTACAGTGTAGATTCCGAGGGCAAGCCCCTGATGGACACCGACTGGGTGGCTACAGCTCAGGAAAAGTACAACGGAACCTACGACGCCCTGAAATCACCGGGTAAAGTCAGTGAAAGCCGTGGCTACCTGCGCTGGGAAGAACCAATCCTGGGTATCAACGGTGAGGGCCGGGTGACGCCGCTTATCCCCGGCTGTCAGGTGGTCTTCACCGTTATCGGTCCGGATGGTCAAACCCTGACCCACAACCAGATTGGCCGTACCCCGCCCAATACCGAAGGCGCCGGTCCCGAAGGTCAGCGGGGGCTGGATATGGCCCCGGTACAGCCGCACACTGCCGGCCGGAAGGCCCGCACCTGCGAAAGCTGTCATGCCAATCCCAAGGCACTGGGCTACGGCATCGATGGTGGACGCTACCTGCGCGGCTATACCGAAGACCGCTATGTGGACCTGGAGAACCCGGATGGCTCGGTAATGCCGGCCAACGCCAAAGTGCAGATGCCCGGCATCCCCGACCTGCCGATGGACTGGAGCCAGATTGTTGACCCCGAAACCGGGGAGCAACTGCAAACGGTCGGTTCTCACTGGCCCGGCTCCGGCCCGCTCACCGCAGACCAGCGCACCCGGATGGAGCGCACCGGCGTCTGCATGGGCTGTCACCAGAATATGGCCGACCCCACCTTCTGGACGGATAAGGTTATCGCCAAGTTCGGTAAGGTGATGAATGACCAGGAGCATATCGATGTGATGAACCAGGTCATTCAGGCCGCGGTGGAAGATGGGGCGCAAGGCGCGGTGGCTCCGGAAACCGGCCAGGAGATGGCCGCCGTAGACACCGGCGACCTTGAGGCCAGACTGGCCGAGGCCGAAGCGCGCATCAAGGAGGCGGAAGCCAAAGCCGCTGAGGCCGCGGCCAAGGCCGCCGAAGCAGAGGCTAAAGCCGCTGAGGCTCAAGCCAGCCCTGCTGAGACCCAGCCTGCCGCCGAAATGGCCGGCCACGAAGCAGAAGTCCCGGCTCCTTCCGCTGGCACTATGACCACCTGGGTACTGGTAGCTCTGGTGCTGGGCGTGGTCACCGGCGGCGGTGCCGTCTACTTTGGCCGCCAGAAGCATGAATAGTGCTGTCTGACAACCATTCCCCGGCCCGTATCTCTCCAGCCGGGCCGGGGAGAATATCACCTTCCCATACGTTCTGCATCGGGAATTTTGTCGTCAATCGTCAATCGCCAATTGTCAATCGTCAATCGAATCGGGGGTTCGATGGGAATCAAAACCAATGCGCTGAAAACCGGCAAACAGAAAAACGCCTTCCCGCTGACCAGAGGCATTATCGTTGGCCTCACCGCGGCTATTGTGGTGCTGGTTACCGGTCTGGTGGTGACTTCCTACCAACAGCAGGAAGCCGCGGCCCGGCAGAAGGCCGCCATAGAGAAAGAGGCCCAGGCCCTGCAGGCCGTGGCTCTGGACCAGATAGACGCCGGAAATTACGAGGCGGCCCAGAAAATTCTCACCAGGGTGGTCGCCCTGACCCCCGCATGGAGTGAGCCTTACTACTACCGGGCGGTCACATTTATGGCCCTACAGCAGTACGACCAGGCCCTGGCCGATTACGAGCAAGCCGCGCAGTTGAGTCCGCACTGGGCCTTGCCCCTGGCCGGTAAAGCTTCGGCCTATGCGGCTATGGGAAAACTGGAAGAAGCCATTGCCAGCTACGACAAGGCCATCAACCTGGAGCCAAAGGCCGCGGCCCTGTATGCCAACCGGGGCCAGCTTTACCACCAGCTTGGCCGGCTACAGCAGGCCCGCGACGACCTGAACCTGGCTCTCCAGTTTAACCCCGACCTGGTGGCGGCCCGCTTCAACCGGGGGGTGCTGTTGTACGCTTTGGGAAAAGCAGACGAGGCGCTGGAAGATTTTTCCTACGCTATTTACCTGGAACCCACCCACGCCCCGCCTTACTTTAACCGGGGATTGATTTACGCCGAACTGGGCCGCGTCGGCGAGGCCAAAGCCGACCTGGAGCAGTTCATCGCCCTGAGCGACAACCCGGAATGGGTCCAGATAGCGCAGGAGACGCTGGCCGGCCTGAACAATGAAAAGTAGAGGGGGTGGAATGGACAGCAAATACCACGTACGCGTCCCGGACCTGGATTACTTCAAAGTCCAAATTAAGTGCCAGGCCGCCTGCCCGGTGCGCACCGACGCCAGAGGGTATGTGACCGCCATAGCAGAAGGACGGCTGAAAGAAGCCTACGATATTGCCCGCGGCCCCAATCCGCTGGCCTCCATCTGCGGACGGGTGTGCAACGCGCCCTGCGAAACCGCCTGCCGCCGCGGCGACCTGGACGCCCCGATTGCCATCCGGCCCCTCAAACGGGTGGTCACCGAGCGGTACGGGGTGGAGGCCCAACAACTGCTCCCCAAACTGCAAACGGACGAAAACCAGCCGCCGGAGCGGGACCCCGGCAACATCACCGCGCACAACCGCTATGCCCTGCACCAGATAGCCAGCCAGCCCGGACACAAAACCGGCCGGGTGGCCGTGATTGGCTCCGGCCCCGCCGGGTTAGGTTGTGCCCACGACCTGGCCCTGCTGGGCCACCAGGTGACCATCTTTGAAGCCGCGCCGGTTCCCGGTGGAATGGTGCGGATGGGTATTCCGCTCTACCGCCTGGACCGCCGCTTGATTGACCTGGAGGTGGAAAGTGTGGTCAATCTGGGGGTCGAGCTGAAGCTCAGCACCCCCATCGGCGAAAAGATAACCTTTGCCGACCTGCGCCGCGAGTTCGACGCGGTCTTCATTGCCACCGGCCTGGGCGAAGGCCGCTCTCTGAGCATTCCCGGCGCAGACCTGGACGGGGTGCTCAAGGCCGTAGACTTCCTGCTGAACGTCAATATGGGGTACAAGGTAGAGCTGGGTAAAAAGGTCATCATCATCGGGGGAGGGAACGTGGCCGTAGACGCGGCCCGCACGGCCCTGCGCCAGATTCAGGTAGGCGATACGCCTCTGCCCCATGTTGACCGCCAGACTCTGGAGCAGATTGCCGCCGGCGAAGTTCCCCCCGACCAGGACGAGTCCCTGCACGCCGCGATTGACGCGGCCCGTGCCGCTCTTCGGCTGGGCGTGGCCGATGTGCATATGATTGCCCTGGAATCCTGGGAGGAACTGCCGGCCAGCCAGCTGGAAATTGAAGAAGCCCTGGAAGAGGGTATCCAGATTCATCCCGGCTACGGACCGCACCGGATTTTAGGCAAAAATGGCCGGGTGGTCGGCCTGGAAACGCTGGATGTGGCCTCGGTGTTCGACGAGCAGGGGCGTTTTAATCCCACCTTTGTCCCCTTCAGCGAGCGCCGCTGGGATTGCGATACCGTCATTCTGGCGATTGGTCAGGCGGCCAAACTCGACTTCCTGGGGCAGGAGCACGGCGTGGAAATCAGCCCCCGCGGCCTGATTGTGGCCGACCCGGAGACCGGGGCCACCACGGCTCCGGGCGTATACGCCGGCGGGGACGTAGTCTACGGGCCGCGCATTCTCATCGAGGCGGTGCGGGATGGTCAGCGGGCCGCCCGCGCTATTGATGGGCAAATTAACGGCAAGAAGCTGGCTATCAAAACCGAAGCCGTCTGGACTGTGCGCCGCAACCATCAAATGCCGGAAGGATATATCGAGCGGCCGCGGACCCCTGTGCCTACCTTGCCGCTTAACCGGCGTATCGGTATCAACGAGGTGGAAGTAGGCTACGATGAGGTAGAGGCCCGGCTTCAGGCAGAACGCTGTTTGAACTGCGGCATCAATACCGTGTTCGACGCCTCCAAATGCATCCTGTGCAACGGCTGTGTGGATGTTTGCCCCTGGAGCTGTCTCAAAATTGTGGACGTGCGCGACCTGGCCGGCGACGAGTCGCTCGCGGCAGCTATCCGGGCCGTGTACGGCACAGACCCGGCAGACCTGGCCAGACAGGACATCCCCGCCTCGGCCATGCTTAAGGATGAAACCCTGTGCACCCGGTGCGGCCTGTGTGCCCGTCGCTGTCCAACAGGAGCCATCACAATGGAGACATTCTCTTTTGTGGAAACCTTGCAGTATGTGGAGGCGTAGTTTTGGATGTGAGCGAGTTGGGGAGGTCTTCAATCTCCCAGGCTCTCAATCTCCAATCGCTAATCTCCCATTCAGGAGCAGAAAGTTATGGCAAACTTGATTGATTCAATCACCTCGTCACGGGTGTGGAAATCTTTCTTCCGGCACGGCTGGCCCGATGATGAGCTGAACCGCTCGCTGGTGATGACCACCAACATCTTCTTTCACCTGCACCCGGTCAAAGTGAGCCGGCGAAGCATCCGGGCCACCTATACCTGGGGACTGGGGGTTCTGGCAGCAATACTGTTTGTTGTGCTTGCCGTTACCGGGACGCTGATAATGTTCTACTACGTCCCTTCTACCGAGCTGGCTTACCACAATATTATCGACCTGCAGACAAAGGTTCCCTACGGCCAGCTTATGCGCAACATGCATCGCTGGGCCGCGCACGGAATGGTGCTGATAGTGGTGCTCCACATGGCGCGGGTCTTTTATACCGGGGCTTACAAACCGCCGCGGGAATTCAACTGGATTGTCGGTGTGGTTCTCCTCCTGCTGACCCTGGGGGCCAGCTTTACCGGCTATCTTCTGCCCTGGGACCAGCTTTCTTACTGGGCCATCACCGTGGGAACCAACATCGCCGGCTACACCCCGCTGATTGGCCCCAAAATCCGCCTGATGCTGTTGGGCGGGTTTGAAGTGGGTCAGAATGCCCTGACCCGCTTTTACGCCCTGCACATCATGGTCATCCCCCTGCTGATGACCCTGCTGATTTCTCTGCATCTCTGGCGGGTGCGCAAGGATGGCGGCCTGGCCGCCCAGAACATCCCCGAAAGGCCGGACAGCCGGCTGGAATTCCAATAGGAAGAGGTAACGGCTATGGCAGTAGAAAACAAACCGGACGAACGCTTTGTCCGCGGTCCCGTTAAAACGTACGGCTTGATGGAGCTGGTGCGGGGCCGGTCGCCAATGGTGGAAAAAGGCCCGGATGATACCGTCTTTTCCTTTCCCATTGTCGCGATACTGGAGGCCCTGCTGGCGCTGGGCACTATCCTGGTGCTGGGCTTTTTCTCCCTGGTGCGGAATGCCCCGCTGGAGGAGCTGGCAAACCCGGATTTAACCACCAACCCGGCCAAGGCTCCATGGTATTTTATGGCCTTGCAGGAACTGCTTCTGCACATGCATCCGGTCCTGGCCGGCATCATTGTGCCGGGGGTGGTGGTGCTGTTTTTGATAATCCTGCCCTACATCGATACCGACCGCTCCGATGCCGGTCGCTGGTTTGCCACCCCCCGCGGGCCAAAATGGGTTTACTTTACCGCCCTCTACACCGTCATTGCCCAGGCCGGTCTGATTTATTTTGACGAAGTGATGGGCCTGCGCGGCCTGGGCGCGGCCTCGCCGCTCCTGCTCCAGTTTGTCGGCCCTATAATGTTCGGGGTGATTCTGTTTGCCCTGCCCCTGCTGGTGGTCTGGCGGTTCAAACCGACCCGCCGCGAGCTGATGCTGGTCATCTTTACCATCATCATCGTATCGGCCATCACCCTGACCATCGCCGGCTTCCTGTTCCGCGGGCCGGGTATGCATCTGTATCCGCCCTGGGGTATGCCCGACGGCTACAATCCCTGGTCGAGTCTGTAATTGAGGTGAACTGATGAACCAACCCAAAAATGCCAACCGTGTGAATCGCCGCCAGTTCTTTGGTCTGGCCTGGGCCGTGGCTTTCATCGGTCTGCTGGGGCAGATTGGGGCCGGTCTGGCCCGCTTTATGACCCCCGTATTGGAGGAAGGTGCATTCGGTACAAAGGTAAAGGCCGGCCGCGTGGATGATTTTGAAATCGGCTCGGTGAGCTATTTCCGGCAATCCCGTTTCTACCTGATTCGACTGGAAGATGGCTTTCTGGCCCTGTACCGCAAGTGCACCCACCTGGGCTGTGTTGTCCCCTGGGACGAAAACGCCGGTAACTTCAACTGCCCCTGCCACAGCTCCCTGTTCAATCAAGTGGGCGAAGTCCTCAGCGGACCGGCCCCCCGGCCCCTGGACCTCTTTCCGGTCGAAATCCGGGGCGATGAGGTTTACGTGGATACCGGCGTGGTCATCCAGCGCGACCGGTTCGACCCGTCGCAGGTGACACCGGTTTAAGGAGAAAGCGGATGAAAGAGTACAACTACAACTTCTATGCTTACCTGGGGGCTGTTCTGACCCTGGCTACCGTACTGGTCTTTGGCCTGTTTTCCGCGCTTCAGCCGGGAAAGATGGTCGCCACGGCAAAGGCGCTGGAAGCCGAAGCCATCAAGCGCGGGGCCGAGGTTTATGCCCGCGACTGCGCCACCTGCCACGGCGACAGAGGAGAGGGCGTCCGCAACAGCGGCCCGGCCCTGAACACCAAAGAGTTCCTCACCGCCGCACCCGACGAGCTGATTTTCAACACCATCACCGATGGCCGGCCCGGTACGTCGATGCCGGCCTGGGGACAGGCCCGCGGCGGTCCCTACAACGCCCAGGTCATCGAAGACCTGGTGGCCTACATCCGCTCCTGGGAACCCACTGCCCCCTCGCTGGAAGAGATGGTCTACGAGGGCGACCCGGTAGCCGGCGCGGTCCTCTTTTCCACCACCTGCTACGCCTGTCACGGCGTGTCGGGCGAGGGAACCGGGGCCGGCAAACCCCTGAACGACCCGGAACTGCTGGCCCGCTACGATGACGGCTACTTCCGCGATGTCATCGCCCGCGGCCGCCCCGACCGGGGAATGCCTACCTGGGGGTCGGTGCTGTCACCCAACCAGATTGAAGACCTGGTGGCCTTTATCCGCAGTTGGGAAAAAGAAACACCGCCACCAATGGCAGAACTGGGCGGAGATGTCAGGCGCGGGGAAGACATCTTCAATGCTACCTGTGTTATCTGTCACGGCCCGGCGGGAAGCGGCACAGAGGTGGCTCCTCGTCTGGCAGAAGACCCCATTCTTAACGACCGGCAAGCAGTGTACACCACCATTAGCGAGGGACGCCTGGAGGATGGAATGCCCAGTTGGGGCAAGGTGCTGTCGCCCGCAGAAATCAACGACCTGATTGCCTATCTCGACACGCTGAAGGCCGGCGCTTCGACAGAGCAACCTGCCCCATCCTCAGAAGCAACCGCGGCGGTGCCGCCAAAGGCGGAGTTTATGTTTATTCAGCACTGCGCCACCTGCCACGGCCTCAAGGGCGAAGGCCGCGAGGATGCTCCGGCCCTGGTCAACAATGAGTTCATCCAGACCAACGACGACCAGGCCCTGCTTTCGCTCATTCTGAACGGACGGCCCAACACAGCTATGGAAGGCTTTGCCGGAGAACTCACCGAGGACGATATCCGGCAGATTATCCCGCTTCTGCGAAGCTGGCAGTAACCAGTTTCTTCTGTGTTCCCCTCTTTTTTGGCGGGGCGTGCCGTGGGCGGCGCGTCCCGCCGATTTTTCTTTGCGGCGGACAGCCGGCCAGCACTTCACCGCGCCGTTTCGACCCACAGGCTCCGGCCATCGGTGATGAACTCTATCGTGCCCCGTTCGTCGGTCCGGAGCACCGCCGCGCCAATGGCCTCGTACCGGGCCAGCACCTCCGGCGATGGATGCCCAAAGCGGTTGTCTGCCCCCACAGAAACGGCTACCACCTGCGGGTCAACCGCCTCCAGCCAGGCCGGGCTGGAGGATGTCTTGCTCCCGTGATGGGGACTCTTCAGCACCGTGGCCCGGAGCGGCAGACCGGCTTCCAGCATGGCCTGCTCCACCGGTGCTTCCACGTCGCCCGGCAGTAAAAAGCTGACCTGCCCGTACGCCAGCCGCAGAACCACCGAATGGTTGTTGACCTCGTCCGCGCCCGCCGAAGCCGGCCCCGGATTCAGCACCGACAGCGAAACACCGTTCCCCAGGTTGACCTGCATTCCCTGCCGCGCCGTGATAGGCGCAGCCCCCGCGCTTGCCAGCGCCTGCTCCCACTGGCGGTACAGCGCCTCGCTGACTGCCACATCGCTGACCAGCACCTGTTCCAGCCGGTAGCGCGCCGGCAGTTCCACCAGTCCGGCCAGATGGTCGGCGTCCGGGTGGGTGTTGACCACCAGCTCCAGGGTGCGGTCCCAGAAGGGCATCTGCTGGCCCAGCCGCCAGACCAGGGCGGTGGGCGACGGGCCGCCATCCACCAGCATTTGCCGCCCGTCGGGCAAAGTGACCAAAATGGCATCGCCCTGCCCCACGTCCAGCACGGCCACGTGCAGACGGCCATCGGGCAGGGAGGCCACCGCCAGCCAGACGGCCAGGGCTACCGCCCCCGCCCCACCGACCCACAGCCGGGTCTCCGCGGCGGCCAGGGCCGGCATTTTAAATCGACCCGCCGGCGGCGGGTCAGCCGGACGCCGGTTCATCCACCACACCCAGCCGGCAAGCAGGATGTACAGGGCCAGCAACAGCCACAGGGGAACCCGGCCCAGGTCCAGCGAGGCAAAGGGCCAGCGGGCCGTCCACTCCACCATCGCCACCGACCAGGCCAGCGGCAGGCGGACCAGCCAGCCCAAAGCCTGTCCTGCTGGAAGCCAGACCAGCCCGGCCAGCACTGCCAGCCCACCGACGGTCATTATCGGCGGCTGGACCGGCAGGATGAGCAGGTTGGTCAGCAGGGACACCAGCGACAGCCGGCCAAACTGGTAAACAATCAGCGGCGCGGTGATGATTTGGGCCGCCAGGGTCACCACCAGCAGTTCGCTCAGCAGGGCCATCACCGTACCGGCCCGGTCGCGGCGCAGAAGGCGGGTCAACCAGCCAAAAATCAACCGTTCCAGCGGCGGAACCAGCACAATCAGTCCCAGGGTCGCCAGAAAGCTGAGCTGGAAGCCCACATCCCACAGAATCAGCGGGTTGTGCAGGCTCAGCAGAAGGCCGGAGGCAAAAAGCGTGTTCAGGGCCAGACCGGGCCGGCCCACCCAGATGGACAGCACCCACAGCCCGCCCATCACCGCGGCCCGCAGAACCGCCGCGTCTGCGCCAACCAGCAGGGTGTACAGCCCAATACCGGCCAGGGTAAGCAGAGGGGCGTACCGTTTGCCGGCCAGCTTCTGCCCCAGCAGAAGAAAAATAGCGGCAATGAGGGAGATGTTGCTCCCGGAAATGACGATGATGTGGGATGTGCCGGTCAGGTTGAACTCTTCGTACAGCGCCGGCGGAATGCCGGACCGGATTCCCAGCAGAATGCCGTTCAGCAGGGAGGCGTACGGTTCGTCGAGAATACGGTTGATGACCTGCGAGGCCGCGGCCTTAAAAGCCAGCAGGCCGGTCCAGAAGGGGTGGCCCTGCCCGCTTTCCAGGCGGGTCACCGTGGGGCGGCGGATGAGAGTGTACACCCCGCGGCGGGCCAGATAGTCCCGGTAGGAAAAATCTTCAAAAACCGGGGGCGTTTCCAGCCGTCCGACCAGCCGCAGGCGGTCGCCGTAGCGGTATTCCGGGTAGCGGGGCAGACGCACCAGGGCCTCGCCGTGGACGGGCCGGGTAGTGCCCTGAAGGGTCAGGGTTTCGGCGCGCAGGTGCAGGTAAAGCACGCTGTCCCGCGTGTCGGGCGCGTCGGCAACCAGGCCGGTGAGGGCCACGGGGTGCGGCAGGTCGTTATAATAGGCCAGGTCAGAGGCGGTGAAGGAGGGTTGGGCAAGCTGG
>RFJV01000004.1 GCA_003694775.1 Chloroflexota bacterium
ACTGCCGGTCAGCCTGTCAGCTACACCGTTACCGTTACCAACACAGCCACCGGCCCGCGCAATCTGCGGCTGGTTGACCAGCTTCCGGTCAACTTGCGCCCGGTTGGCTGTTCCAGCAACTGCCAGATTCAGGCCAACGGCCAGGTTCAGTGGGACCTGGGAAGCATCCCGCCCGGAGAAAGCCGCACCGTTTCCGGCGAGCTAATGTTCAACAGTGCAGTGGCTACCCGCACCGCCCAATCCGAATACGTGGTCGACCACACCATTACCCTGCTGGATGGCGATACCCCGGTCAACGTGAACACAATTAACGCCCGCCTGGCCGACCAACCCGGCCCAGCGGTCGAAATGCCTTCTCTGGACACCGCGGTTTTCTTTGTTCGCGACGGGCTGGCCTTGCCGGAAACCGATGGCCTGCTGATGGAAATAGTCTCCCCCGCCGCCCCCGACAAGGCAGTCATCATCGTTACCGGCCTTAACGACGAAGCAGTACTCAAAGCCGGACGCGCCCTCAGTACGCTCAATCTGGTGCCCGGTATTGTGCGCGGCGATTACGCCCTGGTTCAGCAGTTCCTGCCGCTGAAGGAACCTGCCAGCTCCGAACCATCGAAGACCACCCTGGCAAAACTGGGCTACAACCATCAGGTCATCGAAAACGTCCAGACCGGAACCCTGGTTTACCGCTTTGAAATCCCCTGGGGCGTTACCCTGGATACCAACAATCTCTTGATGCTTCATTTTGCCCACAGCGCGGCCCTGTCCCGCATCAACGCCGTGGCCGTAATTTCCCTGAACGACCTGCCCATCGGCAGTATCGACCTGGCCGCGCCGGCGGAAACTGCCGCCGGGTCTGCCGGGCCTGTTCCCACAGCCACCGTCCCTCTGACCCCAACCATAACCGCTACCGCCACCACCCCCGCGCCCACGCCGGCGGCCAGCCGTCTCATTACCGAGCCGGTCATCGGGAGCCGGACAGGATGGCTGAAGCTGACCCTGCCGGAAACCGTCCTGCTGAACGGGGAAAACACCCTGGAAATCACCCTGGACTCCTCAGAAAATGATGTCTGCTCCTTCCTGGAGAAAGGAAGCTGGTTCACCGTTTTCAACGACTCCTTCATCCAGACCTCTTACCGGGAAGGCGAACTGGAAGCCACAATGGCAAACTATCCCCAGCCGTTCAACTCGCGGGCCGGCATCATCAACACCACCTTCATTCTGCCCGACGCGCCAACCCGGCCCGATTTTCAGCTCCTGCTGGCGCTGGTCGGCGAGCTGGGCCGCACCTCTGCCGGCGATACATTCTGGCCTAAAGTGCAGTTTGGCCTGCCGGAGACCCCGGAAATTCTGGCAGACAGCCATCTGGTTGCCATCGGCTTACCCACCGACAATTCTCTCATTGCTCAGGTCAACCCGCAGTTGCCCCAGCCGTTCATCCCCGGCACCAGCCAGATTGAACAGGTGGTCAACAACGTTATCTACCGTCTGCCGCCCCAGATAGACATCGGATTGCTGGAGGAACTCCCGTCCCCCTGGAACGACGACCGCGCCCTGCTGGTCGCTACCGGAACCACCCGCACCGGTCTGGCCTGGGCGGTGCGCGCCGCCTCCGACCCCAACCTGAACTGGCAGTTGGGCGGCAATCTGGTGGTCGTCAACGACAAGAAGCTCCAGGCGATAGACACGAGAGAACTCTTTACCACAGAAATTCGCCAGGCTGTAGCCCAAATTGTACCGGAACTGACCCCGGTGGCAACGGTGGTTCCGCCCACCCCCACGCCCATCGTCACCCCAACGCCATCGCCTACCCCGATTCCTGCCGCAGTGCTGATTCCTACCCTGTCGCCGGAGGAAATAGCCGAACTCAACCGCCTGCAAACCCGGCCGCGCTGGTACTTCCCGGCCCTGGTGCTGGCCGCGGCGGTCAGCGTTATTGTCGTTGCCCTGGTTATCCTGCGTTCGAGGTACTAAACTCCCAATGAACCCGCTGAAACCCGTCCTCGTTCCTCTAAAAGCCAAAGGCGGTACAGCCGTCATCCGGCGAGGTTTGCGTATTCTCCAGCGCTACGGCCCAACGCCGGGTAAAATGGATTCCATTCTGGGCCAGTTTGTCGACCTGCTGGCGCAGTTCAACTGCCGGGGGACATTCCCCATCACCGCCAGCGTGCTGGCCCGCAACCCCGCCGTTATCCGGCGCTACCAGGAAGCGGGCACAGAGTTTGCCATCCACGGACTCCACCACGTCGATTACAGCCGGTTGACGCTGGCCGAACAAAAACAGCACCTGGCCCAGGCCGCCGGCATCTTCCGGCAAGCGGGCGTGGACTTTGCCGGTTTTCGCTGTCCTTACCTGCGCTGGAACCGCGACACCCTGCAAGCCTTGCGAGAAACCGGCCTCCGCTACGACAGCAGTCAGGCCCTGGTGTGGGATGTGGCCGGCCAGTTCGAAACCCCGGCCTACCACCGGGTGCAGGCATTCTACCGGGCCGTCTCCGCCGACCAGCACCCCTCCCTGCCGGAGATTGAGGCAGGGCTGGTGCGGCTTCCCTACGCCATTCCCGATGACGAATCGCTGGCCGACCGTCTGCACCTGGCCGGCAGTCCCGCGGCAATGACCGGCCTGTGGCTGGCTGTTCTGGAAAAAGTACACCATCTGGGCGAAATGTTCGTTCTCGGCCTGCACCCGGAGCGGTTCGACCTGTGCCGCCAGCCGCTGGAGGAAACGCTCCGGCAAGCCACCGCGCCCGGCGCCAATGTATGGACGGCCACCCTGCGCCAGATTTCCGACTGGTGGCTGGCCCGCGCCGGGACTCGCCTGCAGATAACCCAGGCCGGTCCCGGTCGCTATCAGGTGATTTGCACCGGCGGGCCAGACGGGCTGGTCGTTCTGGCGCGGAAGGCGCAGGTCACAGCAGAAACCAGAGCCGGTGAAAACGGCTACCGGCAGGTGCAGGCCGCGGAATTCACCCTGCTGTCAGACCGGCATCCCGTGGTCGGCGTGTCGAACAGAACCCCTCCGGTGCTGGTGGCCTATCTGCGCCAGATGGGCTACCCGGTTGAAACCGCCACCGACCCGGCGGCGTATTCCGTTTACCTGGACCGGCCCGATTTTGGCCCGGAAGACCGGCGCGCCCTGCTGGCCCAGGTAGAACAGGCCGACGGACCGCTGGTCAAGCTGGCCCGCTGGCCCAACGCCGCCTCCTGTGCCCTGGCGGTCAGTGGAGACATCGATGCCCTGACCGTGTTCGATTATGCTATCAGAGCCTGGGGGAAATGATGCGCGTCCTGGTAATTACCAACCTCTACCCCACCGACGAGGAACCTTCCTTCGGTACATTCGTAAAAAATCAGGTCGAAGACCTGCGCCGGCTGGGAGTCGAAATTGATGTTCTGTTCATCAACGGGCGCAAGCACAAGTGGCACTACCTGCTGGGGCCGTTCCGGCTGTGGGCGCGCCTGCTCCGCCGGCGGTACCACCTGATTCACTGCCACTACATTTTTTCCGGCATTATTGGCCGTTTGCAGTGGCTGTATCCGGTGGTGGTGACCCATCACGGCATTGAGATTATCGATGGCAGTTGGGTGTCGGCACTGGCAAAAAAGGCCCATCCCTGGTTTAACCGGGTGATAGTGGTCAACCAACAGCTCAAGGAGGAGCTGAACGACCCCAACATTGCCGTGATTCCCTGCGGCATCAACCTGAACCAGATGAAACCAATGCCCCAGGCCGAAGCGCGGGCCGCGCTCAACCTGCCGCCGGACAAAAAGCTCATTCTCTGGGCTGGCGAACACTGGCGACCGGAAAAACGGTTTCACCTGGTTGAGGCCGCGGTCAAACGGGTTCAGCTCGACATGCCGGAGGCGGAGCTGGTGCTGGTGTCCGGTCAGCCCCATTCGGTCATTCCCTACTATATGAACGCCTGCGATGTGCTGGTGCTGACTTCCACCCACGAAGGCTCTCCGATGGTCATCAAGGAAGCAATGGCCTGCAACCTGCCTGTCGTCTCCACCGACGTAGGCGATGTAGCCCAGGTGATAGAAGGGGTTGAAGGCTGTTACCTGTGCCGGCCCGACGTTGAAGACATCGCCGAAAAGATTCTGCGGGTTCTGCGCTGGGGCCGGCGCACCAACGGGCGGGAAAAAATCTGGCCGCTCAGCGCGGAATTTGCCGCCCGGCAGATTGTGGACGTTTACAACCAGCTTTGCCCGCCGTCGGTTCGGCTGGAGCTTCCGCCGCTTCCCACCGGAAACCTCACAGAACAGGGGTCACAATGAACAAAAAAAAGCTCAAACTGCTGGTCATTTTGGGCGATGGCGGCCATACCACCGAAATGCTGGTCCTGGTTGACCTGCTGGGGCCAAAATACGATTACGCCTACCTGGTCAGCCACGACGACCTGATTTCGGAGGGAAAAATCAGAATTCCCGGCCCGGTTTACCGCACCTTTGTCCCTACCCATAAGCACAAGCGGCGCTGGTATCATTTTTTGAATCTCTGGAATATTCTGCGTTTCGGCCTGTCGGAGCTGGGAGTTCTGCTGAAGGTGAGGCCGCAGGCCATTTTGAGTGTGGGGGCCGGGATTGCCGTGCCCATTTCAATTTGGGGCCGGCTGTTGGGGGTTCGGGTTATCCACGTCGAAACCGGGTCGCGCGTCTACAGCATGTCGACCACCGGCAAGTGGATGTACCGCATTGCCCACCTGTTTTTTGTCCAGTGGGAGCCGCTTCAGAAAAAGTATCCCAAAGCTATCTATGCCGGGAGACTGCTATGATTTTTGTGACCGTCGGGACAACCGATTTTTCCGACCTGATTCGGGCCGTAGATGCGCTGGTCCCGGAACTGGGCGAAGAAGTGGTAATGCAGATTGGCCGCGGCAAGTATGAACCCAAAAACGGGGAGTTTTTCCGGCTGGCCCCGTCGCTGGAGCCGTATTACGAGCGAGCCTCGCTGGTGATTTCCCACGGCGGCCTCGGCACGGTCACCGAAGTGATGAACCGGGGCCTGCCCCTGGTGGCGGTTGAAGACCCCAACCAGCCAGACCGCCACCAGACCCAGCTTCTGCAGGTGTGGGATGAGCAGAAGCATCTGGTCTGGTGCCGCGACCTCCGCCGCCTGCCCGAAGCTATCGAAAAAGCCAGAACCACCCTGGTCCCGTACCGGAAGCCGGAATGCCGGATTCATCTGGTCATCCAGGAATATCTGGATAAAATGACACGGTAGGGGCGGGTCTTAGACCCGCCCTGCCCGGCGACCCTGCGGAAACCGCATTTTCAGGGCGCAGGGGCGACCGGCCGCCCAAAATCAATTTCTTGGGAAGAAATACCCGGTTTCTTGGGAAGAAATAATCAATTTCTTGGGAAGAAATGTCCAATTTCTTGGGAAGAAATGTCCAATTTCTTGGGAAGAAACGCAAAGCCATTCGTGTTTTATCCGTGGACGGCTAAGCTGTTGCGGAACAAAATTCACCTTGCGCTGGCGACCATCCTGCTCCTGCTGGGCGCCTGTGCCGGACAGCCAACCTCCCCGCCGGCAGTCACACCGGCTGTCCCTACCGCTCCGGCAACCGCCACCCCCGCGCCTTCTCCCATAGACACACCGCCTCCGGCAACAACTGCCCCCACCCCTACGCCGGAACCGGCTCCTGGCCTGCCCTTGCCGCCGGACCCCCATCTGCGCGGGGCCTGGCTCCAGGCCAGCAGTCTGGAATCGCAAGAGGCGGTCGACCGGGCCATCGACCGGCTGGCGCGGGGCCGTTTCAATGCCGCCTTTGTCAATGCGGTGGTCTACGGAGAGGCTTATTATTCCAGCGACCTGCTTCCTCCGGCAGAGGCAGTCACCGCCGGGTTCGACCCGCTGGCCTACTTTGTGGAGCAGGCCCACCGGCAGGGGATTGCCGTCCACGTCTGGGTGGTGGCAGGGTCAATGGACGGAATGGACGGCGGCCCGGCAGAAGTACTGACGGCCAACCCGGACTGGGTCCTGCCCGACCCCGACGGCAATCCCAGCACCTGGCTGGACTACAGCCAGCCGGGCGTGGCCGATTTTATCGCCGGAATTGTATCTGAAGTGGCGACCCGCTACCCGGTCGATGGTGTCCATCTGGACTACATTCGCTACCCGGATTGGGGCTGGAACCGGGCTGAGCCGGCCAATCAGGCCCGCGTGGAGGCCCTGAACCGGGTGGTCAGCCAGACCTACCGCCAGCTTCACCAGGCAAGGCCGGCGGCCCGGCTTTCGGCGGCGGTTTTCTACAACCAGGGTGTCGCCGACGAGGTTTTGCAGGACTGGTCCACCTGGCTGGTGAAGGGAACGATTGATTTTGTTGTGCCGATGGCGTATGTGGGAGAATATGAAACCGACTGGCTGGAAGACATTGTCACCACCTGGCAGGCAGACTACCCGCCGGAAGTCCAGCCGCGCCTGGTGCCGGGGCTGGCCGCGGCGGCCTTCAATTTCGACATCCCGGAGGACGATGGCGTGCCCAAATCCGCGGCGGCTATCCAGGCCGAGCTGGACCTGCTGAGCCGGTACGGCTACCGGCGGGTCGTGCTGTTTGACCTGGGACTGATGAGCGACCCGGTGCTGGATGACCTGGCCGGAAGCCGCTTTTTCAATCCGTAAACAGATGCGGCACTTGCTCGTCAAACACCGAGTCGACCGGCCAGTTTTGCCGGTAGAATGTCTCTGCCCACCAGCGGAAAGGAGGCCGCAAGGGCAGAAACTCCCGCGGCACCCGCACCGAAACCCGGTTGCCCACCCGGTCTGCACCCAGGTAAAGCGCATCCGATTCATCCGCCAGCCCCTCGTATTCGGCGTTCCAGCGGAAAATACGGTAAGTGTTCTGGCGGAGGTCAACTTCTACCAGCAGTTCCGGGCCGAAAAAGTTCCGTTCCTGGTTGAAGGTAGGCGCGTTGGGATTGCATTCGTCATATTCGTAATCCTGCAAATCCCGGTCGAAGTAAAAAGAGATAACGGGGCTGGATTCCGGGGTGGGGATGGCCGGCTCGCGGGTGGTCAGGCTGAGGTAGAGGGCATCGCCGCGGAAGCTCATTTCTGCGGCCAGAATATCGGTGGCGGGCGACGGAACATCGCCGGGCGGGTCGAAAAGAATCTGCCGGGGCAGACGGCTGTCTACGGTCAGATTGTCTAACAGCCAGCTCTGGTGCGGCAAATCCGAGGAGGTGTCGGGGTTGTCCCACGCCGTCCAGACCCTGGTGACCACCGGAAACGGGGTGTCATCGGCCAGGCTGAAGGTTGCCGTCAGGGTGGCGGTTGCGCCGGAAAGAAATTCCGGGGCCCGGAAAGAGGCTTCCTGCACCAGGTTCAGGCCGGTAAACGGCGGGGCAGATTCCAGCGAGACCAGGCGCGTCCCCGCCGGCGTTGGTAGGTTCACCTGGACGTTTTCCAGCCGGTTCCAGTTGTGGGCGTTGTAAGCAGAGAGGGTGTACACCAGAGAATTTCCCGTCACCGACGCGGCCGCGTTCACCCGCAGATGGGGCTTTGGCGGCGGTGTCCAGTCAGGGGGTGGGGGAGAGATGCTGAAAGATTCCGGGTCGGGCTGGTATGCCCCGGCGTGGTCCCCGCGCCACTGCACCCAGGGTTGAACGGTAAAAACGGTTTGCTCCGCAGACACCGGCTCGACGACAAAATAGGCATCCTCGATGTACCCGTACGGGCCAATCTTCAAATTTCTGAAGGTAACATCCACGCCGTTAAACGTGGCCGGTGTATCGGGCCAGGACCAGGCCCGGACAAACCGGGTACCTTCTGGCAAGGGGATTTTGATTTCCAGGTCGAGCATTTCCCAGTCAACCCGGCTGTAAAATCCGAGCCGGTAGGTAATTTGACCATCCCGGTAGCTGGGCGTCAGGTCGAGCCAGAAGGGAGGAACAGGGTCGCAGGACTGGGCGGCTGTAGGGACGGCGGCAAAAGTGGGGAGCAGAAAGGCCAGTATCAGGGCCAGTGCTGTTATTTGAGCGTTAATACCGCGGGAAAGCAGGTCCGTTTTCATATTTGACCTCCCTGGAGTGAGAGCAGACGCTTGATTTTTCTGGCCATCTGTCCGAAATGAGTCTGGTCACGCAGGTGGAGAAACCGATGATACAGACCGGAAACCTTCAACCGAAAAAGGAACATACTATCGGTTCTCTGGCATTCAACACGCCACATATTGAACGGGCCGGGGGGCAGGGCACTGTTGCCGCACGCGCCCAGGTAGCCGCTGTCCCTAACCATTTCGATAATATCGGGGTTGAGCCGGTCGTAAGGATAGGAAAAGAAATGTACCGGCTGGCCCAGCCGTTCTGCCAGCACCTGCCGCGACCGGGCAATTTGCCGGCGGGCCTCCTGAGGCGGAATATCCACCAGGGAGGCGTGGGTCAGAGTGTGACTGCCCATTGTGATTCCGCCAGCCTGCATTTGTCGGGCCTGCTCCAGGGTCATCAGCGGCGCGGCATAAGGGCCGTCCTGTCCGGGCCAGTCGGTCATCCGGCCCAACCGTTCGACCACCAGAAAAATGGTGGCGGTAAAGCCGCAGGCACGCAAAACCGGCCATGCCGTCTGAAAGTTATCCTCGTAGCCATCGTCAAAGGTGATGGCAAATGCCCGCCGGGGGGGGCGCATCTGCCCCTGATAGCAGGCCAGAACTTCCGACAGCGATAGACAGCGGTAGCCGGCCTGCTTCAGGGCCTTCATCTGCGCCTCAAACCGGTCGGGGGGCATACACAACCCGTACGGGTCGTTCCGGTGAGGCGTATCCGCGACCCGGTGGTACATCAGTACAGGAATTATCGATGAGTTCACGGGAGTTCTTTTCTGCAACGACTGCACCAATATTTCAAAAACAGCGTAGCAGAATCTACAGCAGACGTCAAATATTTCTATGGAGAAGGAACACCAATGAGAGCTGTCAACCAGCTAGACGAAGCTATCTGGCGAGATTTTGTTGACCACCATCCCGCGGGACAGATTTTTCATACCCCGGAAATGTACCGGGTTTTTTCCGCCACGCCCGGCCATCGCCCTACCCTGTGGGCCGTGGTAGACCGGCACGACCGCCCGCTGGCCCTGTTTTTGCCGGTCGAAATCACCCTGAAAGGCGGTCCTTTTTACCGGCTGACCACACGGGCAGTCAGCTATGCCGATGTACTGACGGCCCCCGGCGATGAAGGGCTGGCCGCGCTGGACCTTCTGCTGGCTAACTACCGTCAGGCCGTAGGCCGGCGCATCCTGTTTACCGAAATCCGCAACCTGTCCGACGCGTCGGCCCTACAGCCTGTCCTGCAGAAGCACGGTTTTGCCTTTGAAGGCCACCTCAACTATCTGATTGACCTCACCCGCCCCCCGGAAGAAATCCTGCAGAGTTTTGGCAAACGCACCCGCAAGCGAATTCGCAAGGGTCTGCGCGACAACATTGTCCAGGTCAGTGAAGTGACCCGCGCCGCAGACCTGCCGCGCTGGTATTCGCCCCTGCAGGAAACGTACCAGCATGCCCGTGTGCCGCTGGCAGAACGGCGGATGTTTGAAAATGCCTTCGAAACCCTGTACAATAAAGGGATGGTAAAGTTCCTGATAGCAGAAGTAGACGGGCATGTGGCGGCATGTTCCGTGGAGCTGGTCTACCGGGACATCATCTACGGCTGGTACGGCGGAAGCGACCGCCGCTACAGCGCCGCCTACCCCAACGAAATGCTGATGTGGCACATCTTGCGTTGGGGCGCAGAAAATCAGTTCCGGGTATACGATTTTGGCGGCGCCGGCAAACCGGACGAAGAATACGGCGTCCGCGACTTCAAGGCCAAATTTGGGGGAGAACTGGTCAACTTTGGGCGCAACACCTGTGTTCACAATCCGCTTCTTCTGCAGTTCAGTAAGATGGGCTACGGCCTTTTCCGGCGGCTGATGGCCCTGAAAAACCGGGGGTAGGGGGATATGCTTTTTAAATGACCGCCTATGTTGAGGAAGTGTTCAACAAGCAGGTCTGGAATGAGCTGGTCCAGACCCATCCACACGGTCACCTGATGCAGTTATGGCAGTGGGGAGAATTCAAACTCCGGATGGACTGGCAGGTCCACCGGCTGGGACTGCGGATAAACGGACGGCTGGCAGGGGGAGCACAGGTTCTGTTCAAGCAGTTTCCGGGCCTGCCCCTATCGATTGGCTACATCCCCAAAGGGCCGCTCCTGCCTCTGGATGACCCGCCCGCGGCGGATGTGCTTCTGTCTGCCGTGCACCAAACCGCCCACAAACACCGCGCCGTGTTTCTGAAGATTGAACCCCACCTGCCTGACGAAGACCGCTACCACCGCTTTTTCCAACAGCGCGGCTTCCTGCCAACCCACCAGACCAACCAGCCCCGCTGTACCCTCCTGCTGAACCTGTCCGGCGGAGAAGCCGCCATCCAGGCCGGTCTGCGCAAAAAAACCCGCAAGCTCATTCATCGCGCCCTGAAAGAGGGGGTCGAAATTACCGAAGGCTCCGCGGCAGACCTGAATGATTTTTACCGGGTCATCAGCGACACCACCCGGCTGAAGGGCATTCCAGCCCATCATGCTGATTTCTTCTTCCAGGCCTGGAATGCCCTGGCCCCGGATGGTCATCTGCATCTTTTTCTGGCCCGTCGCAACGGCGAAGCTGTCTCCGGCAAGCTGGTCGCCCAATTTGGCGATACCAGTATGCATATCTGGGGGGGAACATCCCCCGCCGGCCGGGAAGTCTTCGCCAGCTATCTTCTGCAGTGGGAATCAATTCGCTGGGCTATCCAGCAGGGGCTGAAATACTGCGACCTGTGGGGCATTCCGGATGAAATTGCCGGGATGAACTGCCACCAGCTCGATGCTTTCAAGGACCGGACCGATGGGCTGTGGGGGGTTTACCTGTTCAAGCGCGGCTTTGGCGGAGAAATTGTCTGCTACACCGGCGCGTACGACTACCCTTACCTGCGGCCCATCTACCGGCTGGGAACCACCCTGTTCCAGCAGAACCGGATTGTAGACCGCGCTTCCGTGTGGCTGGAAATGTTCAGGCGAAGCACCGAAACCACCGCCGAAGGAGAGTGAGCGATGGTCCCGGCTCTCTACCGTACTCTGCGGCTTTTCTGGCCCGGCGGCCTGGAAACCCGCCGGAATCTCAACCAACTGCGCCGGACCCAATGGCTTTCGCGCCATGAGCTGGAGGCTCTGCAGTTGCGCCGCGTCCAGGCATTGGTGCGTCACGCCTACCAGAATGTTCCCTTCTACCGCCAGCTTTACCGTGAAGCCGGCATCCATCCGGATGACATCCAGACCCTGGACGATTTTACCCGCCTGCCGGTCATCACCCGCGATGACATCGACACACACCTGGACCAGTTTGTCGACCAGACCTTTCCCCGCGACCGGCTGGTCCCGGTGGAAACCGGCGGTTCTACCGGACGTCCCCTGCGGTTTTACGTGACCCCCTCCTTCTGGTGGCAAAATGCCGCCAACTGGTTCCGGGTACGGGAATGGCACGGCGTGCGGGAAGGAGAAAAGATTGCCTGGTTTTGGGGTGCGGCCCAGGATATGCCGGCCTGGAGCTGGCGGCGGCGTCTCCGCTCTGCCCTGATGCAGGAACGCTACCTCAGCGCCTTCGACGTATCCGAGGAAACCATGCACCGGTTTGCCCGCCTGCTGACCCGCTGGAAGCCGGCCATGCTGAAAGGTTATCCGTCGGTGGTGGAGCTGTTTGCCCGGTTTGTCATCCGGCACGGCTACAACCAAATCCGTCCCCGCCTGATTGAGACCACCTCGGAAAAGCTGACCCAACCCCAACGAGACCTGCTGGCAGAAGCCTTTCCCGGCGCGGTCGTGGCCGACCACTACAGCTCGCGCGAGCTGGGCACCATTGCCTACCAGTGCGAAACCGGAGAAATGCTGGTCTGTGCCGACGTGCGCCTGCTGGAAATCATTGCCAACGGGCAACCTGCCCCCCC
>RFJV01000292.1 GCA_003694775.1 Chloroflexota bacterium
ACTTTATCGACCTGCCGGTTCTGCCAGACCGGCAAAGCAGTGGGGTCAATGGGCAGAATCCGGTTTTCATGCACTACTCTCTCCTGGTCCACCACAAAACCGTACGCCTGGCACTGCTCGCCCGCAGTATCGAACAGCAGAACCGACGCCCGGCGGCAGGGAATGAGGGCGCGAATATGGTCCAGGACGGCCCGGATAATCTGCTCGCGGGAACGGGCTTCCAGGATGCCGCGGTCAATCTGGCGCAGAATTTCCAGGCGGCGGGTGTAGCGCCGGACAGACTGCTCGGCCTGCTTGCGGGCGCTGATGTCCAGGGCAATCACCTGGACGGCGGGACGTCCCCGGAAGATAAAGGGCGCGGCAGTTACTTCCACATCCACCACCCTGCCGTCCAGGCGGACGTAGCGGTCATCCACGGGGTAGAGGCCGGTTTCTCCCTTGAGCATCCGCTGGATGCGGTCGATGGCCTCGGCCAGGCCGTCCGGGTGCACAATCTCCTGCACCGACCGGCCCAGCAGTTGGTCCGGATGTTCTGCCCCAAGCAGGCGGGCCGCGGCCCGGTTGGCAAAGACCACCCGGCCATCCTGGTGCACGCCAATGGCATAGGGAGACAGGTCCACCAGCAGGCGGTAGCGGGCGTCGGTTTCGCGGCGGGCGGCCTGGCGGGCCAGTATTTTGCCCAAAACCGCGGTGGCCGGCGGGTAGAACAGCAGAACCGGCGCGCTGATGGCTTGCAGAACCGGCCCGGACACGCCGGCGGGCAGGGCCAGCATCCACAACAGCATGGCGATGTGCACCACCAGGCCAAAGAGGTACAGCTCACCCCAGCCGGGCGGCTTGCTTTTGCCGGGCCTGGCCCACCGCCAGACGATGCCCAGCGCGGCGGAGGTCACGATGACGGCCACGCCCGTCCACGCGCCGGCGCCGCCCTGAACCAGCCGGAGCAGAGCGGCCACCAGCGCGGCCACCGTTGCCGGGACAAGGCCCCAGAACAGCCCGGCAATGCTCAGCAGAACCGAGCGGGTGTCGACAATGATACCGGGAGAAAACTGCCAGGGATTCAGCATGACCATCACCGCCAGCAGGCCGATGACCAGCCCCTGCAGAACCTGCCGCGGGTAGCCCATCCGGGGACGTTCGAGCGGGACAATTTCGTACACCACGCCCAGGGCCAGCAGTAGGATGATATTATCGATAATGCCGATAAGCGCACCGCTGTTCATAGCGTTTATTTCCCCTGCCCGGCATCGGGATGCCGGGACTGCGGCAAGGTAGTGGCGACATTAATGTCGCCCTACCCCTCAATGCTTCAGCAGTACTCAATTCTGACTTCTTTTTTCAAACTGCGCAGGAAGTCGGCCAGCTCTCTGACCAGGCTCTTGCGGATGGAGATGTTGCGCGGCAGGAGCGGATTCTGGTAGAACTCGTTGATGCGCTGGCCCACCAGGAACTGCACCGAATCGGCCTGGAGGAGTTCCTTTGCCAGCAGAACCGCGCCGTTCCGGTCCGCGGGCAGGGCGGCGATACTGCCCCGGCTGGCACGCAGGTACTCCAGGGCACGCGACATCGTCAGGATGCCCTCGGTCAGCAGGTCGATGCCGGGCAGGTAGCCAATGGGCGGGACATCCTCGCGCAGGGTGTCGATGTCGGTGTCGATGGGGTGGTCCAGATAGCGAGCCACGATATTGCCGGTGGTGCCGCCGCACACCACCTTGCGCCCCTCAAAGCCGAGCACACGGGCCGCGTGCCGGTCGTCTTCGTCGGGGTCGAGGGGCGGCCCGGTAAAGACGATGAGCGACTTCCGCTCGCGGGCCAGCACGCCCACAAAAGTGGCATCATCGCCCACATCGCCCTGATAGAGGGTGTGCACCCTGGCGATGACACTGCGCACAATGGAGCGGGCCGAGTGGGGGTTGTGCCGGAAGACCTCCTCGATGTGCCGGGCCACGCTGTCCCAGCCCCAGCCAAAATCCAGGGTAATTTCCATCCCGGCATGCTCTACCCCGTCGCTCATGATGCCGATGAAATCCCCGCGCGTCAACTGCCCCTGCGTCCGCTCGATGGTGCGGCCCAGAATTTCCTCCCGGTGCACCGGCAGGGTCAGCAGACGGCCCTGCCGGAAAAAGAAGGGCGCGGGATTGTCGAAATTGATAAGCTCAAACTCGCCGGTAGTGCTGTTTATCTGCAGGATGGTAAAGGTAGCATAGGCAATGCGCCGTATCTTGCAAATGGGCAGAGTGCCGATAACCGTCTCCAGCACATCGGCCAGGGAGGCGTTGGCCTTGAGCATGGTAACGATGATTTCGGTGGTCAGCGTGGCCAGGATGTTGGCCTTCACCCCACTGCCCAGGCCATCGGACAGGACGATGATGGTTTTGCCATCGCCCTGGAAAACCTTCACCTGGTCGCCGCAAAGCTCTTCGCCGGCCCGGCTGAGGCCCATTTCAAAGATGTCGTAAAAGCTATTCACCCTGCATCATCTCCTGTTCAATCATCTCGATGAGCTTCAGCAGGCTGACCTTTGTTTCGCCGGTTGTCTCCCCCAGCAGGCCGGCAATTTCCTGGGCCACCTTCATCTGGCGGTTGACCACCTGGTTGACCCGCTCCAGGGTGTCGCGCTTGAGCTGGAGGAGTTCGTTCCGGCGTTCCAGCTCGTGCGAGGCGTCTATCATCTCGCAGACCACCAGATTTTCTTCCGGGAGGGGATAAATCACCTGCCGGACAAACAGATGGTGGGCCGGATATTCCTTTTCTCTGGCCTTGATGGCCTTCTGGTTCTGCAGGACCCACTCCAGGTCGCTGACATCGGCCAGCAGTTGGCTCACCGGCTGGCCCTCCACTTCTACCGGCAGAACCATAAACATGCGGCAGAAGGCCGGATTGACCCACCGCACCCGCATGTGCGCGTCGACCACAACCAGGGCGTTGGGAGTAGCTTCCCACAGCCGCTTCCACAGGGTGCCGGTCATATCAGACCTCCTCATCCACCAGGTAGGGCAGGATTTCTTCCCGGAGCTTCTGTTCGATGTTGTCTGCTGTCACGTTGACAATGATTTCCCCGCCAAACTGCATAACGATGCCGTAAGTACACGGGCCCAGGCAGAAAGAGCCTTTCAGCTTGAGCCGGTCTTCCAGGTTGTACTGGCGGATAAGGGCCTGGAGTTTGGGCAGAAGGTGGTACACCCCGCGCTGGTGGCAGGCGGAGCCCATACAGAGATGCAGAACATCGGGCTGGTTCATGGGCATACTTCCCGGTACAGTTGATATGTTTGGTGAGCAATTTCCGGCCAGTCGAACAGCCGGCCCAGCTCCAGGGCGGCTTCGGACAGGCGGCGGCGCAGGTCCGGACTATCGACCAGCCGGGCAATCTGCAGGGCCAGGCCGGGCGCGTCGCCGGGCGGAGCCAGGAGCATGTTTTCGCCGGGCCGGATTTCCGGAATAAAGGCCGGGTTGACCGGGGCGGTGCTGACCACCGGACAGCCGTGCCGGAGCGCGGCAATGAGGGTTGTCCGGCGGAAAGAGACCCCGTCCCGGTAGGGCATAACGACCGCGTCCGCGGCCAGCAAGTTGGCCGACACCTGGGGCAGGTCCACGTAGCCGGTGCGGAAGACCACCGCCTCCAGGCCGTGCCGCTGGATGAGGCCGCGCACGCGGGCCGCGTACGCCTGGTTGGTGGGGTCGGCGTGGCCCACCTCCCCACCGACAAACAGCAGGCGGGCGTCGATGCCCTGCTGGCGTAGCAGGGCCACGGCCTCAATCAGCTCCTCGCCGCCCTTGCTGGCATTCATAAAGCCAAAGTAGGCCAGCAGAAGGGAATTTTTCCCCGCGCCATACCGTTTGCGCCATTCGGCCCGGTCGAAATCGGGTGGGGGCTGGGGGTCGGCGTTGCTTCCGAGGGGGATGTAGGCCAGCCGCGGCGGCTTGCGCAGGGCACGCTCCAGGGTGTGCCGGTCTTCCCGGTTGGTGCAGATGACCGCGTCGCAGTGGCGGGCCAGGGCCAGCATAGAGAGCCAGCGGAAGCGCCCGGCCTTGGGAAAGATGTACGGGACACGCAGGTCGTGGAACGTCACCACCAGCCGGGGGCGGGCCGGAAGGAAGCGGAGAAAGCGGGCCAGCCAGTTCACCCAGCCGGTCAGGTCGAACGCCGCGGCCTGGTACTGGATGTGCAGAACATCGGGCCGGTGCCGGCGGACGAAGCCGGCCACTGCGGGCCAGCACCGCCAGCCCCAATTGGGAATCACGGGATGCACCGCCGGGTCCGGGCTGTCTGGGGCGACCTCCTGCCAGCGCCGGGCGGTCAGCACCGAGGAGGACACGCCCAGCGGCGCCAGATGCCGGGCCAGCAGGGCGGTATGGTCGGCAATACCGCCCTGCATGGGGGGATATTCTCCGGTCAGAAAGGTGACGCGCATGTCTCACAGCTCCCGCAGAAGCCGGCCGTAGGCGGCCATTCTCTGCCGGCGAAGGGGGCGGCGGTGGCCGATGAGCCACTTGGCCGTTTCTTCGGCCCACTGGAGGGCAAAGGTCAGCCGCAAAAAACCGTGCAGGCCGGCGGCCCAGACCGGGCCAAAATATTTGCGGGTGTAGCGCAGTTTGCTTCGCTGGAAGCGCAGGGTGCGGGCGGCAAACACCTGCTCGCTCGACTTGCCCTCGTAATGCACCACCTGGGCCGCGGGCAGGTAGTGCACCTCCCAGCCGGCCAGGGCGGCCCGGCGGCACCAGTCGGTTTCCTCAAAGTACATGAAGTACTCCTCGTCTATCGGGCCGACCTGCTCCCAGGCGGTGCGGCGAATCATTATCGCCGCGCCGACCACCCAGTCGACCTGCTGGGGCCGGTCCGGGGGACAGTCTGCCAGATGGTAGTAGCGGCGGAAGCGGTTGTGCGGGAACCACTGCTCCAGCAGGGTACTCTCCCAGAACAGCGTGCCGGGCGTGGGAAAGCGTCGCCGGGAGGACTGGATTTGGCCGGAGGGCCAGAGCAACTGCGGCCCCAGCGCGGCCACCTGCGGGTGGGCGTCAAGATAGGCGGTCATGGCCGCCAGCGCGCCGGGTTTGACCACCGTATCGGGATTGAGCAGAAAAAGGTAGCGTCCGCGGGCAGCCTGAACGCCGCGGTTGTTGCCGCCGGCATAGCCCAGGTTCCGGTCGCTGGCAATCAGGGTGACCTGGGGGAATTCGCGGGCCGTCATCTGGGGACTGCCGTCGGTGGAGGCGCTGTCGACCACGATGATTTCCCCGGTCAGCGGCGCGGTCTGCAGGTCGGCCAGCAGGGATTGGAGGCACTGCCGGAGCAGGTCCTTGACATTCCAGCTGACGATGACTATCGACAGGTCCGGTGGAGACATCTCATCTCCGGATGAGGCGTATTTCAGTTTTGTGGTAGCCGGGGCATCCCTATGCCCCGGCATAGGGATGCCGGGGCTACGAACCATAAAAACCATAAAATTGAAATACACCTCTCCGGATGCTGTCCCTTCCCACGATGCTAAGAGCCTGTCCGAAAAATTGTAAGCTGGCATCCCTATGCCAGCAAATGACGCATAGGGATGCGTCATCTACAGTATTTTCGGATAGATACTAAAGGTCGCGCGAAACGGTGTAATCAGCCAGACCGTGCATGGCCTGCCGGTAGGGGTTGTCGGGCAGGCGGGTCAGGCTGTCCTGGGCCAGCCGGGCAAAGCGGCGGGCCTCTTCCATGGCCCCTTCGATACAGCCGGAAGCCCGAATCTGGTCGACCACCTCCCGGATTTCGTCATCGGTCACCGGCTCGCGGCGTACAGCCTTGAGGATAGTGGGGTGGTTGGGCGATTTTTCGGCAAAGAGCATGACCGGCAGGGTGGCAATTCCCTGGCGCAAGTCGTTGGCGACCGGCTTGCCCAGCCGTTCCTCATCGCCCTTGAAGTCGAGGATGTCGTCGATAATCTGGAAAGCCATCCCCAGGTTGTAGCCGTAATCGCGCAGAGCCTGGATTTCCGGCTCCGGCGCGCCGCACAGGATGCCGCCGGTTTCTGTGCCCGCGGCAAAGAGGGAGGCGGTTTTAGCATAGATGCGGTGGTGGTATTCCTCTTCTGTGGGGATGGTTCCGTGACCATCGCTGAACATCTGCTGAAGCTCCCCGCCGACAATGGTCATCAGGGTTTCGGAGAAGATGGTCACGATGCGCACGCTTTCCGTTTCTGCGGCCAGGCCGGCGGAGCGGGCAAACAGGTAGTCGCCGGTGAGAATGGTGGCCCCCGGACTCCAGCTGGCGTTGAGGGTGGGCATTCCCCGGCGGAACAGGGAGTTATCAATCAGGTCATCGTGGACCAGGGTGGCGGTGTGCAGCAGCTCCACCGACGCGGCCAGCGAGTAGGCCTTGTCCTTGTCCACGGGGTAGAAGCTGGCGGCCATCAGGGTCAGTGCCGGGCGAAGCCGCTTTCCGCCGGCTCCTACCAGATAATCGACCACCGCCTGGAGGTCCTGGTAGCGGCTGGCAATCCCGGACCGCATTTTTTCTTCTACGTACTTCATATCATCAGCCACCAGGCTGAGCAACTCGGAAATGTCAGACATTTTTACCTCGATAATAGATAAGTTGGTGAGTTGGAGAGTTTGGGAGTTGGAGAGTTAGGGAGTTAAAGGGGTTAATCTCCAATCTCCTAATCTCCTATCCCAGAACCGACTGTTATCCGGAACAGAGCGGTTGTATTTTCGACCAGCCGGCGGGCCGCGGTTTCCAGGGGCAGGCCGTGCAGTTCGGCCACCTTTTCGGCCACCAGCCGGACACGGGCCGGTTCGTTGCGCTTGCCCCGGAAGGGATGCGGCGACAGGAACGGCGCGTCCGTTTCCACCAGCAGACGGTCCAGCGGTACGGCAGAGACCACAGCCCGCAGGTCGTCCGCTTTTTTGAACGTTACCGGGCCGGTAACGCCGATGTAGAAGCCGAGGTCAACGGCTTCCTCGGCCATCGGCAGGTCGCCGGAAAAAGAATGCAGGGTCAGGCCCGTCTGCGGCCCGTCTGCGGCCCAGCGGCGCAGAATGGCCATGGTGTCTGCCGCGGCCTCCCGCTGGTGAATAATCACCGGCTTGCCGACCTGCCGGGCCAGGGCCAACTGCTGTTCGAACACCTTTTGCTGAACCGGTCGCGGGGCCTCGTCCCAGTAGTAATCCAGGCCAATTTCGCCAATGGCGACCACCTTGGGATGCGCGGCCAGTTCCCGCAGTTCCGAGAGGGCGGCGGCAGAAAAGCCGGCCGCGTCGTTGGGATGAAAGCCGACCGCGGCGTACAGTTCGGGAATCTGTTCGGCCAGGGCGACCACCTGCCGGCTGTCTTCCAGGTTGACCGCGGGATTGATGATAGCCACCACCCCGGCGGCGCGGGCACGGGCCAGCACCTCGTCCCGGTCGCTGTCGAAGGCGTTGAAATTGAGATGGCAGTGGGAGTCAATCAGCATGTTGCACTCCTGCCAGCTCGCGGCCCGCGGCCAGCAAGTCGGGCACGCGGTCGCCGTGGGTGGTCTCGCAGTAGATTCGCAGGAGCGGCTCCGTGCCGGAGAAGCGGATAATGAGCCAGCCGCCGTCTTCCAGGTCGAAGCGGTAGCCGTCGATGGTCAGCCGCCCGACCACCCGCAGACCGGCCAGACGGTCGGGCCGGGCCGCGTCGACCCGCTGAAGGATGGCCGGGCGCTGGTCGGCCTGGTACGGCAGGTCGATGCGGTCGTAGTAGTGCGGGCCTATCAGGTTGAACAGGTAATCGACCAGCCCGCGCACGGTGCGCCCGGTCACGGCCATGAAGTCGAGCAGAAACAGGCCGGACAGGAAGCCATCCCGCTCCGGGATGTGGTCGCCAAAAGCGTAGCCGCCGCTCTCTTCCCCGCCAAAGACCGCGCCCACATCGACCATTTTGGGGCCAACATACTTGAAACCGATGGCCGTTTCGTGCACGGGCAGGTTGTAGCGGGCGGCCAGTTTGTTGGCCATAGCCGTGCAGGTGATGGTGCGCACAATGGGGCCGCGGCGCTGGCGCACTTCCAGGGTGTAGAGCAGAAGCAGGGCGTACAACTGCAGGGGGTTGACAAACTCACCCCGCTCGTCAAGAACGCCCAGGCGGTCGGCGTCGCCGTCGGCGGCCAGGCCGATGTCTGCCCCGCGGCGCACGGCTTCGGCCAGGGCCGTCAGGTTGTGCGGAAGCGGTTCGGGGTTGTGCATGCCGGGGAAGTTGGGGTTCGGCTCGGCGCGCAGTTCGGCAACCGTAGTTGCGCCTCCGGCCAGCAGTTCGGGCCAGAGACCGCCCCCCGCGCCGTGCATGGCATCGACCGCGACGCGGAAGCCGGCGGCCTTGATGCGGTCGAAGTTGACCAGCGACTCCAGTTTGGCCCGGTAAGGCGGAAACGGGTCGATGTCGGTCAGGAGGCCGCGGCGGCGGGCCTCATCCAGCGGCAGAGACAGGTCGTCGGCGTCGGCGGGGATTTCGGCTTCGATGGCGCGGATGATTTCGGGCCGGGCAGAGCCGGCGTATTCGGGCCGGATTTTGAAGCCGCTGTACTTACCGGGGTTGTGGCTGGCGGTGATGATGATGCCCCCGGCGGCCTGCCGGTGGATGATATTGTAGGAAACCACAGGGGTGGGCGCGGTGCGGCGGCAGAGAAAGACCGGTGTCTCCAGCGCGGTCAGGGTCGAGGCGGTCACCGCGGCAAAATCCGGCGAGGCGAAGCGGGTGTCGTACCCCAC
>RFJV01000038.1 GCA_003694775.1 Chloroflexota bacterium
CCGCTGAACTGGCGAAAAGTTTGTTAAAGAATGTCATATTGTCCCTCTTTTTTATTCACCGGTCTGGTGGTGCGTGGCGCGTGGCGGAAATTAAAGAGATTTATCTTCCAATCTCCAGTCTCCAATCTCCAATCTCCTCATACAGCATACGCCGGAATCATCGAAGCCCCATAGGAATTCAATATAAAAACGGTTAGAATTGGTTTGAGACCTGTCTCGCGTCCTGATTCAAACCGGATTCAAACCAATCTCTGCTATACTATTCCTACCCAACAGGGAAATTTCGGGAGAGCGGCGCTATGTACGTTTCCAACCCTTTACAGGAGGTTGACCGGCCAGACCTGCGGCAAGCCAACGGCCGTGCCGGGTCTGTGTCTGCGGTGACGGTTGTCCACCTGTTTGAGGCCCAGGTGCGGCGCACCCCCGAAGCAGTGGCCGTCATCGCCCCCGCCGCTCCGCCGGCATACAGCCGTCTGACCTACCACCAGCTCAACAAGCAGGCCAATCAGGTGGCCCACTTTCTGCTTCAGCTCCAACTGCCGCCCGAAACGCCGGTGGGCCTGTTTGTGGAGCGCTCGCCGGCCATGCTGGTGGGCCTGCTGGGCATTCTCAAGGCCGGTCTGCCCTACCTCCCCCTGGACCCCGCCTACCCCGCCGACCGCCTCTCCTTCCTCCTGCAAGAATCCGGTGTTGATGTTCTGCTGACCCAGGCTGGCCTGGAGCCGCGTTTGCCGGCCACGCCCGCTCACACCCTCCTGCTGGACAGCGACCAGCCCCGCCTTCTACAAAACCGCCGGACCAACCCGTCGCCGCCCACTCCCGGCCAGCTTGCCTACGTTATGTTTACCTCCGGCTCTACCGGCAGACCCAAAGGCGTGATGGTGGAGCACCGCAGTCTGGTCAGCTATACCCTGGCCGCGGCGGCAGAATTCTGCATGACCCCCGCCGACCGTGTCCTCCAGTTCGCCTCGATGAGCTGGGACACCAGTCTGGAAGAGATTTTCCCCACCCTGACCACCGGCGGCACGGTAGTTCTGCGCCCGCCCGATATGCTCGACTCCGCCACAGCCTTCTGGCAGGTTTGCCGCGAGCAATCCCTGACCGTGCTCAATCTGCCAACCGCCTACTGGCACGAACTGGCCGACCAGCTTACCCCGGCCCAGGCCGCGGCTCTGCCCTCTTCCCTGCGCCTGCTCATCATCGGCGGTTCAGCGGCCCACCCGGAACGGGTGCGCCGCTGGCTCAAGCTGACCGGCCCCACACCCCGGCTGGTCAACACCTACGGCCTCACCGAGGCCGCGGCAGTCTCCACCCTGTGCAATCTGTCCGAATGGGCCGCCAAAAACCCCCGCGCCGAAACCGTACCCATCGGGCGGCCTTTTGGCCTCAGCCGGGTGTATCTGCTGGACGGCCACCAACAGCCCGTCCCCGATGGCCAGCCGGGAGAAATCTACCTCGGCGGGCCGGGCCTGGCCCGCGGCTATCTGCACCATCCCGACCGGACCGCGGCCCGCTTTGTCCACCATCCGGAGCTGGGCCGGCTCTACAAAACCGGCGACCTGGCCCGCCGTCTGCCCGACGGCCTTCTGGAATTCCTGGGCCGCGCCGACCGGCAGGTCAAAATTCGCGGCCACCGGGTGGAGCCGGCAGAAATCGAGGCCGTACTGCGCCGGCATCCCGGCGTGCGCGACGCGGTAGTGGTCCCCCGCCCCAATACGTCCGGCGACCTGCGGCTGGCGGCCTACGTCACCGCCGCCGGTGACGCGCCCTCTCCTTCCGACCTGCGGGCCTTTGTTACCCGTACCTTACCCGCTTATATGTGGCCGGCTTCCTTTACCCTTCTGCCGGCCCTGCCGCTGACTGCCAACGGCAAGGTAGATTTGGCCGCCCTGCCGCCGCCCGACGGCCCGCCCGATACGGGCGCAGACCCGCAAACGCCTACCGAGGCCCGGCTGGCCCGCCTGTGGACCGGCCTGCTGAACCTGCCCGCCGTGGGCCGCGAAGCCGATTTCTTCGCCCTCGGCGGCGACTCGCTTCTGGTGGCCCGGCTGGCGGCCCGGATTCGCCAGACCTGGCAGGTCGACCTGCCCCTGCACACCCTGTTCCAGGCCCCGGTTCTGTCCGACCTGGCGGCCCGCATCGACCATCTCCGCGAAGGTGGCAAACCGCCCCGCTATCCGTCTATCCCCCCGGTGAGCCGCGACCTGGTTCTGCCCCTCTCCTTTGCCCAGGAGCGGCTCTGGTTTGTGGAACAGCTCCACCCCGATACCGCGGTGCACAACATCCCGCTGGTTCTCCGCCTGAGCGGTCCCCTGGACTATCCCGCCCTGGAGCAAAGCCTGAACGACCTGCTCCGGCGGCACGAAGCCCTCCGCACGGTGGTCCTTACGGCCCGTGGACGCCCGTCGCAGGTGGTGGTTCCGCCCCAACCGGTGGCCCTGCCGCCGGTTGACCTGCATACCCTGCCCCCCGCCAGCCGTGAAGCCGCGGCCCTGCGCCTTGCCGCCGCCGATATCCGCCAACCCTTTGACCTGCACGGCGCGCTTTTCCGCATCAAGCTCCTGCGCCTTTCCCCCTCCGACCACCTGCTGGTGGTGGTGTTTCACCACCTGGTGGCCGATGACCGGTCGCTCCAGCTTTTCTGCCGCGAACTCAGCCGCGGCTACGCCGACCGCCTGGCCGGACGGCCTTCCTCGTTGCCGCCCCTTACCGTACAGTACGCGGATTTTGCCTGGCACCAGCGCCAGCATCTCACCGGGCGCGGGTTAGAGCCGCATCTGCGCTACTGGCGCCGCCAGTTAGCCAGCAGTCCGCCCCTTTTCCCCCTCCTCACCGACTACCCCCGCCCGCCCCGGCCCAGCCTGCGCGCCGGCTCGGAATCCGCCATTCTGCCCCCGGAACTGGCCGCCGGACTGGCCCGCCTGTGCCGGGAGGCTGGTGTCACCCGCTTTATGCTTCTGCTGGCCGCGTTTTACACCTTGCTGTACCGCTGCACCGGCCAGACAGACATCGTGGTCGGAACAACGCTGGAAGACCGCCCCCGGCCCGAACTGGAGCCGCTGATTGGTCTCTTTGTCAACAGCCTGCCTCTCCGCGCCGACCTGTCCGGCGCACCGCCTTTCCGGGTACTGCTCCGCCGGGTCCGTGAAGTGGTGCTATCGGCCTTGCGGCACCGGGATGTGCCGTTCGAACTGCTGGTCCGCGACCTTCAGCCGGACCGGGACCTCAGCCGGCACCCCCTGTTCCAGATAATGCTGGTGGAGGAGCAGGAACCGCTTGCCGCCGCGGCCTGGCCTGCCGGCCTGTCCGCCGAGGCCGTAGAGCTTGACCCGCCGGCTTCGGCGTTTGACCTGGCTCTGTTTGTCCGTCCCCGCGGCGAAGCTTTGCAGTTGCGGCTGGAATACCGCCGCGACCTGTTCCAGCCGGCCACCATCCGCCGCTTGCTGGACCATTTGCAGACCCTGCTGGCCGCGGCCATCGACAACCCGGAACAGCCCATCTCTCACCTTCCCCTGATGACCGCCTCGGCCAGCCGCCGCCTGCTGGTGGAGTGGAACCGCACCGCGGCAGACTACCCGCGGCACCAAACTCTGGCCGCGCTCTTCGAGGCCCGGGCCGGACAGACCCCCCACCGGTCCGCGGTGGTCGGTGCGGATACGGTGCTCACCTTTGCGCAGTTGAACCAGCAGGCTAACCGTCTGGCCTGGAGTCTGCAGGAACTGGGGGTGGCCCCGGATGTGCCGGTAGCCGTCTTCCTGGAACGCTCGCCCGCGCTGGTCGTCGCTCTGCTGGCGGTGCTCAAGGCCGGTGCGGCCTTCCTGCCGCTGGACCCGGACACACCGCCGGCGCGTCTGCGGTTTATGCTCAACGATGCCCGCCCGCCTGTTATTCTGACCACCGAGGAACTGTCTCGCCGCCTGCCGGAAACCCCGGCGGTGGTGGTCGCTCTGGATGGGGCAGACCTCAGCCGGTTGCCGGCTCGCAACCCGGATTGCCCGGCTCTGCCGCACCATCTGGCTTACATTATGTACACCTCTGGTTCTACTGGCGCGCCCAAAGGAGTGATGGTGGAGCACCGCGGGCTGGTCAACTACCTGACCTGGGCCGCACGGACCTATCCCTTTGGGGAGGGCAAAGGCGTGCCGCTCCACACCTCCATTGCTTTTGACTTGACCATCACCGCCCTGTTTGGCCCGCTGGTGGCCGGTCAGGCGGTTTACCTGGCCCCGGCCCGGGCCGGGATAGACAGCCTGGCGAACCTTCTGCGCTCCGGCGGCGGCTTCAGCCTGGTCAAGCTGACCCCCTCCCACCTGAAACTGCTTGCCCGCCAGCTTGAACCGGCAGAAATGGCTTCTGCCGCGCACGCCCTGGTCATTGGCGGGGAGGCGCTCCAGGCCGAGGACATTGCCGCCTGGCGCGAGTACGCCCCCGGAACCGTGCTCTACAACGAGTACGGCCCCACCGAAACAGTGGTCGGCTGCTGTGTGTACCGGGTGGATGACCATACCCCCTACACCGGGCCTGTCCCCATCGGACGGCCTGTTGCCAATACCCGCATCTATCTGCTGGACGACCATCTACAGCCGGTGCCGGAGGGGGTGGCCGGTGAAATTTTCATCGGTGGGGACGGGGTGGCCCGCGGCTACCTGAACCGCCCCCACCTGACCAAAACCCGCTTCATCCCCGACCCCTTCAGCCAGCACCCCGGCGACCGGCTCTACCGCACCGGCGATTTGGCCCGCCTGCGCCCCGACGGACACCTGGAATTTCTGGGTCGCCGCGACTCGCAGGTCAAAATTCGGGGCTACCGGGTGGAGCTGGCCGAAATCGAGGCGGTGCTGGCCGCGTACCCGGCGGTCCGGCTGGCCGCGGTTCAGCTTCAGTCCGACGACCGCCTGGTTGCCTATGTGACCCCGGAACCCGCCGCCTCTCTTTCGCCGGAAGATTTGCGCCAGCACCTGCAAACCATTCTGCCCGATTATATGATTCCTTCGCACTTCGTTTTGCTGGAGTCGATGCCGCTGACCGCCAACGGCAAAATCGACCGGGCCGCTCTGCCGGTCCCGGAGCCGGAGCGGGTCCGGCCATCCGGACTCGTACCGCCGCAGAACAGCATCCAGCGCCGGCTGGTCGAGCTGTGGCAGGAGGTGCTGGGCGTTGAGCCGGTTGGCATTGAGGATGATTTCTTTGCCCTGGGCGGCCATTCTCTGCTGGCCGCGGAGGTCATCGCCCGGATTGAGCAGGTGTTCAACCGCCGGCTTCCGGTGTCGGTGCTGTTCCAGGCCCCGACCATTGCCGGGCTGGCCCGGCTTTTGTCTCCGGAGGAAGACCCGCTCCCCGCGGAAGCGGCTTCGCTGGTGGCTATCCAGCCGCAGGGACACAAACCGCCCTTCTTCTGTGTGCACGGTGTCGGCGGGGGAGTGATGGATTATGCCGACCTGGCCCGCCTGCTGGGTACGGACCGGCCTTTTTACGGTCTGCAGGAGCGTGGCCTGGACGGGGTTCACGAGCCGTTTGCCCGCGTGGAAGATATGGCCGCTCACTACATCCGCGAAATCCGGTCGGTACAGGCCAGGGGGCCGTACTACCTGGGCGGCTACTGCTTTGGCGGGACGATTGCCTTTGAGATGGCCCGCCAACTGCAGGCGCAGGGTGAGCAGGTCGCTTTGCTGGCCGTGCTGGATAACACCGCGCCCGGCGTGTCGGAAACGTGGTCCTTGCGCACGGCGGCCCGTTTTCTGGGCCATCTGCCCGGCTGGCTGGCCGACTTTCTGCACCTGGGGCCGGCCCAGATGGCGGCCCGCATTCGCCGCCGGGCGCGGGCCGCGGTCCAGCGGCTGGTCGGACCGGGGACTATTTCCGCCGGCTATCCCACCCGCGCCGATATTGAGGCGGTCATCGACGATGACCTGTCGCGCATTCCGCCGCGCTACCATCGCTTTTTGGCCGCGCACTACCTGGCCCTCCAGCATTACCGCCCGCGTCCGTACCGCGGCCGGGTAACCCTGTTCCGCACGCGGGGGCAATCGCTTTTTGGTCCATTTGCCCCGGACCTGGGCTGGGGTCGCCTGGCCGCGCAGGTGACGGTTCGGGAGATACCCGGCTTTCACGCCAATATTTTGCAGGAGCCTTATGTACGCACCCTGGCCGCGCAGTTGAAGCGCGCCCTGGACGAGGCAGAACTGGATGACTTCTTTGCACGTTGACAACTCATTCAGGCAAAAAGACGACCCCGCGAGGGTATGGCCGGACGCGCCGGCCCGCCCCTCTGCCTCCGGGCAGGAGGTGCACGTCTGGCTGGCCCGGCTGGCCCAGGTGTATGACCGGCTCGACGCGCTGGAGCAGACCCTCTCCGCAGACGAGGTGGAGCGGGCGGCCCGCTTCTACTTCCAGCGGGACCGGCTTCAGTTCATCGCCGCCCGCGGGGTTCTGCGGAACATCCTGGCCCGCTACCTGCAGGTCGACCCGGCTCAGGTTCGCTTTGCCTATTCCGAGCACGGCAAACCGGTTCTGGAGGCGGCACACAGGGCGGAGGTGCAGTTCAATGCCAGCCGCACCCAGGGCGTGGCCCTCTACGCGGTCACTGCGGGCCGGCAGGTGGGCGTGGATGTGGAGCAGATTCGCCGGGATGTGGACATCCAGATGATGGCCTGGCAGTTTTTTGCCCCGGCGGAATACAATGCCCTGATGGAACTGCCGCCTGACCGTCGCTGGCAGGCCTTTTTTGCCGCCTGGACACGCAAGGAGGCCTATCTCAAGGCCCGCGGCATCGGCCTGTCGCTGTCGCCGCGGCAGGTGACGGTCTCACTACTGCCCGATGAACCGGCCCGGCTGGTCGAGGTGGAAAACCAACCCGCCGAAGCCGGTCGCTGGACCCTGGTTTCCCCCGTCATTTCTCCCGATTACGCCGCCGCCGTCGCCGTTGAAGGCGCAGGCTGGCGGCTCCACTGCTGGCGGTGGTCGCCATAACGTGACTTTTCCCCATTTTTGGCTATAATAGCAGAG
>RFJV01000293.1 GCA_003694775.1 Chloroflexota bacterium
AAAAAAAGAAATTTTGTGGTCACTCTGCGCTCTCTGTGCCTCTGCGGTGCATCAATCCCCCGACTTTCTTTCTGGCAACGTTGGTCTGAGTAGATACTATTTTTGTTTGGGGATTTGCAGGGGTTTGTCCAGAATTCCTAAAATTCTGGACAAACCCATTTGCAGAAAGTGTTTTCTTGCTGTATACTCCATTTAGTTTGTTGGGGCAACAAACTAAATGGACGGTAGCTACGGCAAGGCAGTGATGCTTCATCCGCAATCTTTTCGGCGAACCGGCAGCCAGGCCCTGGTGCGCGAAATCAACCTGGCGACCATCATGCGTCACCTGCACCTTCATGGACCGGTTTCCCGCGCCAGCCTGGCCGAAATGACCGGCCTCAACAAAACCACCGTCTCCAGCCTGGTGCAGGAGCTTCTGGAATACGGCCTGCTCCGCGAAACCGGCCTGTCGACCCGCGGCACGGGCCGGCCTGCCGTTCTGCTGGAGCTTAACCCCGACGGCGGCTACTTCATCAGCGCCGAAATCGGCGTGGACTTCATCAGCATCATCTGTGCCAACTTTGCCGCCACCATTCTGTGGCGGCATCGGGAAAACATTTCTCCCCGGCAGGAACAGCAAACCATTCTCAACCGCCTCCTGGACTTGCTGGACGAAGCCGCCAACCTGGTCCGGCAGAAAAAGGGGCCACTGCTCGGTGTGGCGCTGGCCGCGCCGGGGCTGGTCGACCGGCAAACCGGTACCCTCCTTTTTGCCCCTAACCTCAAATGGCGAGACGTGCCCCTGCGCGAGCTTCTCCAGACCCGCTTTGACTGTCCCCTCTTTGTGGAAAACGAAGCCAACCTGGCCGCATTGGGCGAGTACTACTTTGGCCCCGAGACCGGCTCCCGCAAACTGCTTTACATCAGCGCCGGGGTTGGACTGGGCGGCGGCCTGGTGCAGGATGGTCAGCTTGACCGCGGGGCCAGCGGCTTTGGCAGTGAGTTCGGACATATGACGATGGACCCGGAGGGCGAACCCTGCAACTGCGGCAACCGCGGCTGTTGGGAAACACAGGTCAGCCAGTCGGCCCTGTTCCGCGACATCCGGCAGGCCATCTCTGCCGGACAGACCAGCATCCTCACCCGGATGACCGGCGGCAACCTGGACCGCCTCAATGTGCCCCTGGTGGTAGAAGCCGCCCGCGCCGGCGACCCCGTGACCCTGTCGGCCCTGCACCGGGTGGGCCGCTATCTGGGCATTGGCCTGGCCTCGCTGGTCAACGCCCTGGACCCGGACCGGATTGTCTTTGGCGGTATTCTCAGCCTGGCCGCAGACTTTCTTCTCCCGGCAATGACTGCCGAAATTCGCCAGCGGGCCTTGCCCTACCTGCGCGGCAGTCAACCGGCCCAGGTCGCCATCGCCCGCTACGGCGTCGACGCCTGCGTGATGGGCGGGGTGGCGGTATGTCACCAGCTGATTGTCAACCAGCCGGCCATTGTCGAGGCAGGGATTGGAGATTAGAGATTGGGGATTGGAGGTTGGAGATTAGAGATTAGAGATTGGAGATTGGGGATTGGGATGTGGAAGGAACAATTTATCATTCAAAATTCAAAATTCAAATTAACTCCCCAACTCCCAAACTCCCAAACTAACCAACTAACCAACTAACAAACTAACAAACTAACACGGAGGAACAAACAATGTATACCCCAAAACCGGAACACAAATTTACCTTTGGTCTGTGGACGGTGGGCAACGTGGGCCGCGACCCGTTTGGCGCGCCGGTGCGCGAGGGCCTGTCGCCGGTGCAGTTGGTGCACCTGCTGGCCGAAGTGGGCGCGTACGGCGTCAACTTCCACGATAACGACCTGGTCCCCATCGATGCTACGCCGGCAGAACGGGACAAAATTGTGGCCGAGTTCAAAAAGGCCCTGGACGACACCGGCATCGTCGTCCCCATGGCGACCACCAATCTGTTCTACGACCCCGTTTTCCGGGATGGCGCGTTTACCAGCAACGACCCCAAAGTGCGGGCCTACGCCTTGCAGAAGACGATGCGGGCCATGGACCTGGGCGCAGAACTGGGGGCTAAAGTGTATGTCTTCTGGGGTGGCCGCGAAGGTGTGGAAAGCGACGCCACCAAGAACCCCGTCGATGCCATTAAACGGATGCGGGAGGCCCTCAACTTCCTGTGCGAGTACAATCTGGCTCAGGGGTATGGCTACAAATTTGCCCTGGAAGCCAAACCCAATGAACCCCGCAGTGACATCTACTTCCCCACCACCGGGGCCATGCTGGGCTTCATCGCCACTCTGGACCATCCGGAAATGGTCGGTGTGAACCCGGAGGTGGCCCACGAGCATATGGCCGGTCTCAACTTTATGCACGCCGTGGCCCAGGCCTGGGAAGCCGGCAAGCTGTTCCACATCGACCTGAACGACCAGAAGTTCAACCGGTACGACCAGGATTTCCGCTTTGGCGCCGAAAATATCAAGGCCGCCTTCTTCCTGGTCAAATTCCTGGAAGACGTGGGCTACGATGGCAGTCGCCATTTTGACGCCCACGCCTACCGCACTTCCGACATCGAAGACGTTAAAGCCTTTGCCCTCGGCTGTATGCGCACCTACCTTATCCTCAAGGAAAAGGCCCGGCAGTTCAACGAAGATGAAGAAATCCAGGCTCTGCTGGCCGAAATTAACGCCGACGATGGCTCTATGGACGCTTTCACCGGTCCCTACACCGCCGACAAAGCCGCGGCCCTCAAAGCCTACACCTTCGACCGGACGGCAATGGGTAAGCGGGGCCTGCCCTATGAAAAGCTGGACCAGCTGGTGGTGGAGCTTCTGCTGGGTGTGCGGTAAGGCAAATTCGGAGAGGGGAAGATTGAGGGGTGGGGGGTGGAGATTCATCCTTCCGCCCTCATCCCTCATCCCTCATCCCTCATCCTTCATCCCTTATTTTGACAGGAGCAGTCCCATGACAACCTGTTTCATCGGCATCGATGTATCCACCACCGCGGCCAAAGCCCTGGTCATAGATGATGCGGGTACGGTGCTGGCCGTCGCCTCCACCGAATACCCCTTCGACACGCCCCGGCCGTTGTGGAGCGAACAGCATCCCGATTTGTGGTGGAACGGCACGGTCCAGAGCATTCGCCAGGCCGTAGACCGGGCCGGCATCAGCCCCACCGCGGTCAAGGGGGTCGGCCTGACCGGCCAGATGCACGGCCTGACCCTCCTGGACGAGCAGGGCCAGGTGCTCCGCCCGGCTATCTTGTGGAACGACCAGCGCACCGGCGCCGAATGTGACGAAATCCGGGCCAGATTGGGCAAGGCGCGGCTCGTCCAGATTACCGGCAACGACGCCCTGACCGGCTTCACTGCTCCCAAAATCCTGTGGGTGCGCCGCCACGAACCGGACATCTACGCTCGTGTGCGTCACATCCTTTTGCCCAAGGACTACGTCCGCTTCCGCTTGACCGGCCAGTACGCCACCGACCGGGCCGGCGGGGCCGGTACGCTCCTGTTCGACCTGGCCCGCCGAGACTGGTCGCCGGAGGTATTGGAGGCCCTGGAAATTCCGGCGGAATGGCTGCCGCCCACGCACGAAGGGCCGGAAATTACCGGACACCTCTCTGCCGCCGCGGCCCAGGCCACCGGCCTGCCGGAGGGAACGCCTGTGGTCGGCGGCGGCGGCGACCAGGCCGCGCAGGCGGTCGGTGTGGGCGCGGTTCAGCCGGGCATCGTGGCCCTTACGCTGGGGACTTCGGGGGTGGTTTTTGCCAGCACTGGCGAGCCGTTTGTGGAGCCGGAGGGTCGCCTGCATGCCTTCTGCCACGCAGTACCGGGCCGCTGGCATCTGATGGGGGTGATGCTCTCGGCCGCGGGCAGTCTGCGCTGGTACCGGGACACCCTGGCCGCGGGCACGGATTTCGACACCCTGCTGGCTCCGGCCGCGGCTGTCCCGCCGGGCAGTGAGGGCCTGCTCTTCCTGCCCTATCTTACCGGCGAACGCACGCCCCATCCCGACCCGCTGGCCCGCGGGGCGTGGGTTGGCCTGACGGTGCGCCACACCCAGGCCCATATCACCCGCGCCGTGCTGGAAGGGGTGGCCTTTGGCCTGCGTGACAGCTTTGAACTGATGAAAGCCGCCGGCCTGTCCCGTATCGACCAGGTGCGGGTTTCCGGCGGCGGGGCGCGCAGTGCCCTGTGGCGGCAGATTCTGGCCGACGTGCTGGATGTGGAGCTGGTCACCGTGACCACCACCGAAGGCGCGGCCTACGGCGCGGCTCTGCTGGCCGGGGTGGGCGGGGGCGCGTGGCCGGATGTGGATACCGCCTGCGCCCAGGCGGTCAGCATTACCGGTACTGCGGCTCCCCAGCCGGAGCAGGCGGCCCGGTACGAGGATTTTTACCACCAGTACCGCGCCCTTTACCCGGCCCTGAAAGAAATATCGCACCACCTGAGCCGGCTGGCCTGAAGGCAGGGCAGCCGGTGAAAATTTGCAGGGGGCGAATAATTATTCGCCCCCTACTGCACAAAATTTTCTCAGGAAGGATACAGCGCCGTTGTGCCCCTACTCCTCCGGCGGAAAATCAACGGCTACATCGTGTTCAAAGCCGTCGTAATCATCCTCGTCGGCCTCTTTATGCCACAAGACCTCACGCGGCCGACTGCCGTCTGCCGGGCCAACGATGCCTTCTTCTTCTAACTGGTCCATCAGCCGGGAGGCCCGCGGGTAGCCAATACCCAACCGGCGCTGAAGCATGCTGGTGGAAGCGCGTCCGGATTCGACCACCAGTTTGATGGCCTCCTCCAGCAGGTCATCCTTATCTGCCTCGGCGACAATATCTGCCCAGGGCGGCTCTGCCGGAGCTGCTTCTTCGGTGCTGTCACCCTCCGCCTCCGAAATGACCGCGGTGGCGGATTTCCAGTACGTTACCAGATTGTTGATTTCCACGTCCGAGACAAAACAGCCTTGCAACCGCCGCAGTTTGGCCGAATCCGGGGCCATATACAGCATATCCCCCCGACCCAGCAGGCGCTCCGCGCCCGGCGTGTCCAGGATGACCCGCGAGTCGGTCTGGCTGGTTACGGCAAAGGCGATGCGGGTGGGGAAGTTGGCTTTGATAAGCCCCGTGACCACGTCTACCGAGGGCCGTTGGGTGGCAATGACCAGGTGAATGCCGGTCGCTCGCGACATCTGGGCCAGCCGGCAGATGTGTCGCTCCACTTCATCCGGAGCCAGCATCATCAGGTCGGCCAGTTCGTCGATAATCACCACGATGTAGGGCAGGCGTTCACTGCTTTTCTGGTTGTAGGCTGTGATATGCCTTGCCCCGGCCTGGGCAAACAGCTTGTAGCGGCGCTCCATTTCCCGCGTGGCCCACGCCAGCGCGCCGACCACCTCTTCAAAATCGGTCACCACCGGCCCAATCAGGTGTGGAATGCCGTTGAAGCTGGTCAGCTCCACCATTTTGGGGTCTACCATCAGCAGTTGGAGTTGGTCCGGCGTGTGGGTGAACAGCAGGGTGGCAATCAGGCTGTTGACACACACCGACTTGCCGGAGCCGGTGGCACCGGCAATCAGCAGGTGGGGCATGTTTGCCAGCGACGCGGCCACCGGACTGCCCGACACATCTTTGCCCAGGGCGACCCGCAGGGCGCCTTTGGTCTTTTTGAAGGCCCGCGAATCCAGCACCTCGCGCAGGGAAACCATTGTCTTTTTCCCGTTGGGAACCTCAATACCCACCAGCGGACGGCCCGGGACCGGCGCTTCGATGCGGATTGGGGCCGCGGACAGGGCCAGGGCCAAGTCGTTTGCCAGGGCCACGATTTTGTTTACCCGGACTCTCTGCTGGACGGTGGACCCGTCCGGCAGTTTGCGCTCCACCGTGCCCAGCTTCAGGCCGAACTGGGTCACGGTCGGGCCCCGGTTGATTTCGACCACCTCAACCGGGATGCCGAAGCCGTACAGGGTTTCTTCGATAATCTGGGCCTGGTAGCGGGCGTTGGCATCCTGCCCGGATGTCTGGGCCGGGGGGGAGAGCAGGTCCAGCGGCGGCAGGCGGTGGCGAGTTTTGGGCATGACCGGCTTCAGCGAGGCGGCATTCAAAGGCGGCGGGTCGAGCGGGCGCATAGTGTTCTGCAGGGCGGTGGCCGGCTCCTGGGGGGCTGTGGGTACGGTTTCGACCGCCGGCTCTGGCTCCGGTTCCGGTTCCATTTCGACGATGTCGGGGGGGACTTCGTCCAGCCGCCGGTGTACCCAGTCGTTGAAGCGGGCCACCCATTCCGCCGCGGTGTAGGGGTTCAGCCGGAAGGTCATCACCACGCCGGCCAGTCCCACGGCAAACAGGGCCATGCCGGCCACCGGAGCACCGACCAGGTCTACCAGAAAACGGCTGACCCCCCAGCCAACGTAGCCGCCACCTTTACCGGCCCGCGCCAGGCTGAGGGCGTGGTCGGCGTCTGCGGCCAGCAGATGGGCCGCGGCCAGCCCAACCACAAATAGAAGCTCCAGCCCGATGAGGACATCCAGGGGGAGAAAGGGCGCGGCCTCTTGGGGCGGTTCATCGCCGGGGGGAGCGGTCTGGAAAACGCGGTTCAGCAGTACCAGCAGGCTGAAGCCGGCCAGGAGCAGGGTCGCCGGGATGGCTCCCCAGCCGAACAGTTGGGCAAACAGGATGGCCCACCAGTCGCTCAGACTGCCGCGGGTCAGG
>RFJV01000294.1 GCA_003694775.1 Chloroflexota bacterium
TTACGGCTCAATCAAGCCATGACGAATGGCATACCGAACCAGGTCAATGGTGGTTTCCAGGTTCAGTTTTTGCAAGATGTGGGCGCGGTGGGTCTGGGCGGTGCTGGGGCTGATGACCAGTCTTTCGGCAATTTGCTGGTTGCTGAGTCCCTGCACCAGCAGGAACATGACTTCTTTTTCCCGGTCGGAGAGGGTTTCGTAGCCGGGGGGGCCGGCGGCAGAGGTTTGGGTGTGCGTGAGGTAGCCGTCCAGCAGTTTGCGCGCCATCGAGGGGTAGAAAAAGGCTTCGCCGCGAGCCACAGCGCGCACGGCCTTGATTAAATCTTCGCTGGCGACTTTTTTGGGCACGTAGCCGGCAGCGCCCGCTTCCACCGCCCGGAAGAAGTAGGCGTCGCTTTCGTGCATGGTCAGAATCAAAATCTGGGTGCGCGGGGAATCGGCGCGAATGCGGGCGGCGGCCTGCAAACCGTCCATATCGGGCATGGCGATGTCCAGCACGGCGACATCGGGGCGGGTTTGGCGGGCCAGCTCGACGGCCTGCTGCCCATTGGCCGCCTCGCCGACGACCTCCAAATCGGGTTGGGCGCTGAGGAGAATGTGCAGTCCTTCCCGTACCACGGTGTGGTCTTCCGCTAACAGGACGCGAATCACGCCGCCTCCACCTCCTCCCGCTTCAGAGGAAACCACACCTGCACCTGTGTACCGTACGGTTGCCGGCGAGAGACTTCCACACGCCCCCCCAACGCAGCCGCCCGCTCCTGCATGCCCAAAATTCCCAGCCGCTGGCGATTGTCGCCGTTGAGCGGTTGGGGTTCCGGAATGCCCACTCCGTCATCTTCTATGGTCACGCGCAGTTCTTCCGTCGAGCAGGATAGCGACAGGTAGACGTGGTGCGCGTTGGCATGGCGAATGATGTTGGTGACCGATTCCTGCACAATTCGAAAGACGGCGGTGGTCACGGCGGGGGGGAGGTGTTCAAAGGAGCCGTTGGTTTCCAGATGCACGTCAATATCAAGCGGGTCGAGCCGCTGGTGCAGTTCTTCTTGCAGGGCCGGTAGCAAGCCGTAGTCATCCAGCACGATGGGGCGAAGCCCCACAATCAGGTGATGGGTCTGGTCAATGGTGTGGCGAATGAGGGTATTGATGCGTGCCATGTGCTGGTGTACGGCTTCCAGTTCTTGGGGGACCGCCTCCTGGCATACCTTCAGGTTCAGGCTGAGACCGGTGAGCAACTGGCCCAGTTCATCGTGAATTTCCCGTGCCAGCCGCCGGCGTTCATCTTCCTGCACCGTCATCAGGCGGTCTACCAGTTTGCCCCGTTGAACGTGCAGGGCGGTCAATCGCTCCTGCGCTTCGGCCAGTTCATTGTACATTTTTTGGAGCAGGCGGCGGTCGTCTTCCCGTTCCTGCCACACGCCCCGCACCCAATAGAGCACCAGCCATACCGCCGTCGGGCCGATGAGGCCAAAAAAGGTTACCTCAATCAGGAAATTTTCGGAAAAGAGCAATTCGTGCTTTTCCAGGATGTGTTCTTTGATTTCATCAATCAACACAATGCCGGTCAACGTCAGGGGGAGCAGCCATTGGATCAAGCGCAGTTGCCCTTCAACATTGAGGCCGCGTTCCTGCAACCAGCGTGACAGGCGAAAACGTTGAAGCGATTTGGAACGAGTGGGCGGGAATTGCATATTTGTTTTCGGCGATATATCGCTGTGAGCGGTCATAAGCATTTCTACTGCAAGGAGAGAGGGGGCCTCCTCATATCCCCAGCCGATTATCTAGACGCAGGCCCGCAAAGTGGCGGCAGTGATGAAGAATTATTTTTATTTTACCATGCCTTCTATCTGCTGACAACAGTTCCGAGCGCCGGAACGTTGTAGTTATCCTTGGCGGTCAGGTATGTTTGTGTATAATGGAAATTCGTAAAAAATTTGTAACTACTCAGGCCAAGAGAAAAATCCGGTAAAGTGTCATCAATTCCCTTCATCTCACGTAAAACGTAAATCGTAACCCGTAATTTTCCGTCTTTACGTTCTACGTGTTACGTTCTACGTGTTACGTTTTACGCCTGATTATTGAAAAAACGACCACTTCAAAAAATCGTGCCTCCAAGTCTGAGCAGTTACAAAAATTTGTAGATGGGGCTCTGGGCTGAAAAATGAAACGCATCCTTATCAACCGCCTTGTCATCGCTGTCTGTCTGGCCGCAGTATCTTTATTGAGTACATTAGCCATCCAAGCCAGCCCCGACCTCGGTGCAGACGAGATTCTTCCGCCGGGCTGTGAGGCGTACCCCCTGGGCCTGTCGAAATATCTGTTACATGGCTCGCCCCCCGGTTCCCCGCTAACGGCACTATTTTCGGATTCACTTTACGGAATAGGAATATTGCGCTGGGACCCCGACCCGGCTTCCAATAATATCGGCTATGTGGTGAAGGAACTGCGCCAGCCTGAGCTGTCGCTGACCGGTTATACCGGCATGCTCAACGCCGGCGACCACAGCTTGAGCGCGGGAGACGCAGTAGCGGCCTATACTGGCCTTCCCGCCAGCAATGACTTTAATGCAGAAATCTATCGCTTGCAGGCGAGCGGGGCTGTTCTGCGCGTGCCGACGTGGTCGACCAGGGGTGGAAGCGACCCGAACAGGTACTATGCTGTTGACCGGTTTGTGCTGGTCAAGATTACTGATTTCCATCCCGAACAACCTGATATGCCGGTGACATTCATCTATCTGGGTGAA
>RFJV01000295.1 GCA_003694775.1 Chloroflexota bacterium
CCCTATGCCGGGCCCATTTTCTGGGGCATAGGGATGCCCCAGCTACCATGATGCTGTAGGCGGATATCCTATTTGCCCCCAAATTGAAACGCACCCCCACCAGCCGAACTAGCCTAAAAAGCCCGTTGACATCCGGCTCAGATTGTCATATTATCAAAGTATGCGGTAGAATGAAGCCGTGCTGTTCCGGCCAATATCGACATGCAGGAATCTCTGATGCCCACAACCCTGAAATGTGAAGTCTGCGGGGCAGATAATCCCGCCGACCATTATTACTGCGGTTACTGCGGTAACGGCTTGCGCGCCCTGGGCAGTATCCCCGATGACGGGCTGATAAATACTACCATTGAAGGCGAACGGCGGCAAGTGACCATTGTTTTTGCCGACATTTCCGGCTTTACCGCGCTCAACGACGCGGCCCAAACCCCCGCCGAAGTTGAACAGGTTGTCCGGCTCATCAACCTGTGCCTCCAGGAGCTGAGCGAAGCTATCTACGAGTACGAAGGATACATCGACAAATACATCGGCGATGCGATTATGGCCGTCTTTGGCGCGCCAAAAGCCCACGAAGACGACCCCGAACGGGCCTTGCGGGCCGCCCTGGCGATGCAGGAGCGGCTGGAAAAGTTCAACCAGAACCCGCCCATGCCTCTGCCGGAACCGCTGGGTATCCATATCGGTATCAACACCGGCACGGTCATCGCCGGGATGGTGGGCACAGACCGCAAACGCTCCTACACCGTCATGGGAGATGCGGTCAACGTGGCCTCCCGCCTGGAGGATGTGTCGGAGCGGGGAGAAATCCTGCTCAGCGAAGCCACCTACACCCTCACCAGCCGCCTCTTTATCTTTAAAAAACGCCCGCCGGTCAAGGTCAAAGGCAAGCGAGACCCCATCAAGATTTATGAATTGAAGGGGGCACGGGATGTCGACCAGACCCAGCGCGGTCTGGTTGGCATGGAGGCCCCGCTCATTGGCCGGGAGTACGAAAGTAAAGTTCTGCTCGACCGCTACGAGAAGCTCAAGCAAGGACAGGGCGGCATCATTGTGGTCACCGGCGAGGCCGGGCTGGGCAAATCGCGGCTGGTGTCTGATTTCCGCCGGCAGGTCAACCGTGACGGCACAAATGGTAATAAACCCCTGTGGCTGTTTGGCCGCGGCCTCTCCTACCGGCAGTCTTTCACCAACCGGCTCATTGTGGACATCCTCCATCGCTACCTGGAACTGCCGGAAAACCCGGACCCCGCCCTGGTCCGTATGCGGCTGGAAGCAATGGGCGACGACCTGTTTGGCCCGCGCGCTCCGGAAGTAGTCCCCTTCCTGGCCACCCTGCTGGGCCTCAAACTGGATGAGCAGGTAGCCGCCAGCCTCCCCCTGGACGACCCGCAAGCCCTCCAGCAGAGGGTTTTTGTGGCCGTAGGAGAATGGCTGGAAATTCTGGCCCAAAAACAGCCGGTCATCCTGGTATTTGAAGACCTGCACTGGGCCGACCCCAACTCGGTGAAGGTCATCGAGTATCTGTTCAGCCTGACCCTGAAACATCCCATCCTCATTATCTGTGTGACCCGCCCGGAACGGGAGTCGACCTTCTGGAATGTCAAAATCCGCGGTGCGAAGGACTACCCGGACCGCTTTGTGGAGCTGACCCTCTGGCCCCTGACCGACGAGGAGAGCCGCCAGCTCATCAAGCACCTGCTGAACCTCGACGATATGCCCGCGGCCACAGAACAGCTTCTCCTCAAGCGGGCCGAAGGCAATCCCCTCTTCCTGGAAGAGGTTCTGCGCAGTCTGATTGAAAGCGGCATCATCCGGCGCTCCAGGGGACGTTGGGAAATCACCCGCACCATCACCGAAATCGACATCCCCAACACCCTGCAGGGCGTTCTCACCGCCCGTATCGACCGCCTGGAAGAGCCGGTCAAGCGGGTGATGCAGATTGCCGCGGTCATTGGCCGGGTTTTCCCCCGCTTTATCCTGGAACCCATTGTCAACGACCCCGAAATCCTGGACAAAGCCCTGGAAGAACTGGAGCTGGCCGACCTCATCAAGGTGCGCACGCCGGAGCCGGAACCGGAATACATGTTCAAGCACTACCTGACCTACGAAACCGCCTACAGCAGTCTTCTGCACCACCAGCGCACCGCCCTGCACCGGCAGATTGCCGACTATATGTCGCGGCTGTACTGGCAGTTGGGTGAAGAGTACGCCGCCATCGTGGCCGAACATTACTGCAAAAGCGAAACCTGGCCCCGTGCCCTGCGCTACCTGCACCGGGCCGGCGACGCGGCGGTGCAGTCCTTTGCCAACCGCGAAGCTATCGACTTCTACACCCGTGCCCTGCAGGTCGCCGAAAAACTGGGAAGCGAAGCCGACCCGGCCACCGTGCTGGCCGTGTACGAAGGCCGGGCCAAAATTCTGGCCCGGATGGGCGACCCCCAGCAGGCCATCGACGATTTCCAGCAGATGCTCACCATCGCCCGCGAAATCAACAACCATTCGGCCCAACTGCGCGCCCTGAACGGCATCGCCGCCCTGCACGCCAGCTACTACAACTTTACCCAGGCCTCCGACTACTTCCGCGAGGCCCTGGAAGTGGCCCGCCACATCGGCGACGAGCGCGGCATCGCCGATACCCTCAACCGGCTGGGCGATTTTTACTACAACCTCGGAGAACTGGAGCTGGCCAGCGCCTGCTTCCACGAAGCCCAGGAACTCAGTCTGACCCTCAAGGACGAACCCCTGCGCCTGGAAGCCGCCGACGGCCTGGCAAAAATTATGCTCCAGCAGGGCGAAATTGCCGCGGCCATCGAGCGGTACAAGGAAATTACCCAGGCCCACCGCCGTCTGGGCTACCGCAACCGGCTGATGGACGCCCTCTCGGTGATGCTGGTCGCTTATACATTTTCCGCCAGCTACCACCAGGCCGAAGAAACCGCCGCCGAAATCCTGGAGCTGAACAAAAAATCCGGCGACCTGAACCGGATTCCCTTTGTAAAATACTACCTGGCCTTCGGCCAGCTTTACCAGGGCGAACTGGGCAAGGCCGGCCAGAACCTCCAGGAAGGACTGGAAGTGGCCGCGGCCCAGGAACACAAGGCCTGGCTGTCGCTGGGTACGGCCTGGCTGGCCTACTACTACCTGACCATCGGCATGGACCAAGAGGGTTTACAGCAGGCCAGACAGAGCGTGGAGCTGGCCGAACAGCTCCAGTCCCCCCTCTACGTGATGCGCTCCAAAACCATGCTCGGTACGGCCTACCGCCATCTCAAGCGGCTGGACGAGGCCCTGCACGTCCTGCAAGACGTGCACGAAGTGGCCCACAGTATGGGCTACGCGATTGACGAGGTGATGGTGCTGTACCAGCTCATCCGGGCCTGCATCGACGCCCAGGCCTGGGACAAGGCCCACGCCCACATCAAACGCCTGCTGGACCTGGCTGTTGCCAGCGATATGAAGGAATTCCTGATACGCGGCTGGTGGCTGAAATCCCTCATCGCCATCCACCACCAGCAGTACGAGGCGGCCCTGGAATACCTGCTGGAAGCGGCCAACCTGGCCGAAGAAACCGACAGCCGGCTGAGCAACTTCATCATCCAGATTCAAAAAGCCTACGTGTACCACGTATCCGGCAACGCCCCCGCCTCCCGCGATGCCGTGGTGTACGCCCAGAAAATCCAGAAACGCCTGCTCGACTCCCTGCCCGACGACCAGAGCCGGCTGGCCTTCCTCAACTCCAAGCACGCCGGACACCTGCGGGAAATGGTAGAAGTCCATTTTCAGAGCCGTCCCCCCGTAGACGTTCTGGCCGGAGAAGCCGCAGAATGACCGACCCCCTGGTTGAGCAAGTCGGCAGGGAGTGTACCCGGTACGACCTGCTGGAACCGGGCGACCACGTGGTGATTGGCGTGTCCGGCGGCCCGGACTCTCTGTGCCTGTGGCACATCCTGCGCCAGCTTCAACCCCGCTTCGACCTCCGGCTGACCGTGGCCCATCTCAACCACCGGCTCCGCGGCCCCAGCGCCGACGAGGACGAGCAGTTTGTCCGCCAACTGGCCGAAGCGTGGGGCACTCCCTGCCGTACCGAAGCCATCGACGTGGCCGTACTGGCAGAAAAACACCGCCTGTCCCTGGAAGAAGCGGCCCGGCAGGCCCGCTACGCCTTTTTATGGCGGGTGGCGGCAGAAACCGGCGCGGCCAAAGTAGCCGTCGGGCACAACGCCGACGACCAGGCCGAAACCGTCCTGATGCACCTCCTGCGCGGCACGGGACTGGCCGGCCTGCGGGGCATTCTGCCCAAAACCAACCTGGCCGACCTGCACCTTCCCTATGCCGACCTGCCGCCCAACGCGCCCGCACCCCAACTGATTCGCCCTTTGCTGGCGGTATGGCGCGCCGACATCGAAGCCTACTGCCAGCGGTACAACCTCTCGCCCCGCCAGGACATGTCGAACCTGGATTCTGCCTTTTTCCGCAACCGGCTCCGCTGGGAGCTGTTGCCCTACCTGGAAACCTACAACCCCAACATCCGGCAGGTCCTGCACCACACCGCCCGCGTGGTAGCCGCAGACTACCAGGTGCTGGCCCAGGCGGCAGAACAGGCCTGGCGCGGCACCGTCACCGAGGAGTCCGGCGAACACGTCTGCTTCAACCTGCCGGCCTGGCTGAAACTGCCCCTGGCCTTACAGCGGGCCACTCTGCGGCGGGCGGTGCAGAAGCTCCGCCGCGGCCTGCGCGACATCGGCTTTGACCATATTGAACAGGCTGTTGAACTGGTTCATCGTCGACAGGCCGGCCTGCAAGCCACGCTGCCCCAGGGCCTGCGGCTGATTGTCACCTACCGCACCCTCATCCTCACCGACCGCCTGGACCGTCTCCCGCCCCCCACCGACATCCCCTACCTGACCGCCCCGGTCACGGTTAGTATTCCGGGCGTAACGCCTCTGCCCAACAGCCAATGGCGGCTCAGAGCCAGCCTGCTGGCCCCGGCAGAGGTCAACCCGCACCGGCTGACCCATCCCGCCCCGTGGGAAGCCTTCCTCGATGCCGACGTGGTTGGGCCGGCACCGCAGCTCCGGCCTCGCCGTCCCGGCGACGTGTTCTGCCCGCTGGGCCTGGAGGGACGGAAGAAGAAAGTCAATGAATTTATGATTGACCAGAAAGTACCCCTCCACTGGAGAAACGGCCTGCCCCTGCTGGTCAACCCGCACCAGATTCTGTGGCTGTGCGGCTACCGGCCCGACGAACGAGCACGGGTCCGGCCCGATACCCGCCGCATCGTGCACCTGGAATTTATACCTGAG
>RFJV01000296.1 GCA_003694775.1 Chloroflexota bacterium
CACCATTCACCATTCACCATTCACCATTCACCATTCCTTTTGACCTGCCGCGCACAGCCCTGTACCTGGCGGTCTTTCTGCTGACCGTCATCGCCATCGCCCTGCCTTTCTACCTGATGAATCCGGCCCTGATTTTTGGCCCCCAGCTCATCACCGCGGCGCGGCAACCGTGGGAAACGGTCTGGGCCCTGATTGACGGCAATTTTGACTACGGCGTCATCCCGCTGGACATGCGCAACCTGGCCTGGACTCCGGGCGACGCGCCGCCGACGCGCGTCCCCTGGCTGGCGGTCACCGCGGTCGCCGGCCTGGTATATGCCTGGTTCTACACCCGCCCCACAGACTGGAAGCGCCCCCGCACCGTGCTGGGGTTTGTCGGTTTTACCCTGTGCCTGTTTATGCTCTGGTCCAAGGGATACAGCCCCCAATGGCTGAACTGGCCCCTGTTTTTCATCGCCCTGCTCCTGCCCAACCTGCGCGGAGTAGCTTATGCCGTCATTCTGAGTGTCGCCAATATCATTGAAGGGAACTTCTACTTTATTATGTTCCCGCAGGAACACTGGCTCCTGGCCGCGACGGTCATCGTCCGCACCGTTCTGCTGGCCGTGCTGGCGGTGGAATTTCTGCTTATCATCTGGCCGGAGGCCGCTACCCCGCGGGTCGCCAAAATCCGGGACCGGGGGGTGGGCCTTTTGGTGGTCCTGCTCATTGTGGCCGCCATCCCCGCCGGAATCCGGCTGGGCCAAAGCTACTACGACACCCGCCTCCAGCAGAGTCCATACCGGGCCACCATCACCCGCTTGCAGGGGGAGCAGGTCAAGGGCGCTCTGCTCCTGAACAGCCACACCGTGTACGACTGGTTTTACCCCTACCTGCGCCAGGACTACCGGCTCTTTATGCTGGACGACTACGCCCCACCCGGCGAATCTGTGGCGGCGCGGACCACGGCCCTGCTGAACCGCATCGCCGCCCAGACCGATGTCCTGTGGATTTACGACGCCGATGCCGCGGCAGTGACACCCGCGGAAGAAGCCCTGGCAAACTGGCTCGGTGGGCGACCGCCGGCCCACATCCAGGACATCGACGGCGGACGGCTCTATCTGTTCATTCTGAAATAGACTGGCAGGTTTAACATGAGCGCCCGTGTCACCGATGTTGAAAAAATTCGCCGCATTCCGTGGCTGATTGCCGCGGACTCGCTGAACACCGGCTTTTTCCTGCTCACCTTCAGCGGGTCGGTGTTTGTGCTGTTCCTGAACGAACTGGGGCTGGACGAGGGGCAGATTGGGTTTCTCCTCTCCCTGATTCCCTTTGCCGGCATTATTTCCCCCTTTATTGCCCCGCAGACGGCCCGCTTTGGCTACAAGCGCACTTTTGTCACCTTCTGGGGACTGCGTAATGCCGTATTTGCCATGATGCTGTTGACCCCCCTGGTCATTGCCCGCTACGGCCCCCAGACGGCCTTTCTGTGGGTGTCGGCCATCATTTTTGTCTTTGCCCTCTGCCGGGCCATCGCCGAGACCGGCGGCTACCCCTGGCGCAAGGAAGCCGTTCCGGACTCAATCCGGGGCAAGTTTACCGCCCTCAGCAGTATGAGCACCACCGTGTCCGGCATCACCGTCACTGCCCTGGCGAGCTACATCATCGATACCGGCACGGGGTTGGGCCGATTTTTATTGTTGATGACCATCGGCATCACTTTTGGCGTAATTTCGGTGTGGGCATACTCCCACGTACCGGGCGGGGCCGCGCCGCGGGTGGTCGACCAGGGACGCCGCCATTTCCGGCAGATGGGCCGCGCTCTGCGCGACCGCAACTTTCTCTTTTTCCTGATGGCCCTCGGACTGGCGACCATCGGCAGTGCTTCGGTCATCTCTTTCATCCCCCTGTTCATGAAGGAGCAGGTCGGCCTGAGCGAGGGGCACGTGGTTCTGCTCAGCATTGGCACATATTTGGGCGCGCTGATTTCCTCCTACTGGTGGGGCTGGGTGGCCGACCGGTACGGCAGTCAGCCGGTGATGCAGTTCAGCCTGTCGCTGATGCTGGTTCTGCCCACAGCCTGGTTTCTGATGCCCCGGCACAGCACCTACAGCCTGCCTATTGCCATGACCATTGCCTTTGTAATGGGGATAACCAACCTGGCCTGGCAGATTAGCTGGATACGTTACCTGTATGTTAATGCTATCAGACCTCGGTACGCCTCGGCCTACACCGCGGTCTACTATGCCTGGTTTGGGCTGGTCAACGGAAGCGCCCCCCTGCTGGCCGGCCAGATTCTGCGCCTCTCGCGCGGTCTGGAGGCCGAAGTGTGGCGCTTCCATATCGACCCGTATACGCCCCTGTTCGGCCTGAGCATCATCCTGCTGGCAACCGCGGCCAGTGTAGTGTCCCAGCTCACCACCACCGACGCCACCCCCTTCCGCCGGCTGGCCGGCATGTTTCTGCGCGGCAACCCCATCCGTGCCCTGGAATCGGTGGTCCAGTACAGCTTTGCCGCCAGCGAAGACAGCCGGATGGCCACCACCGAGCGTATGGGCGACGCGGCCAACCCCCTCAGCACCTATGAACTCATCGAAGCCCTCAACGACCCCAGCTTCAACGTCCGGTACGAAGCCATCCACGCCATCGGGCGGATGCCGCCGGAGCCGGAGCTGGTCGACGCCCTGTTAGACCAGCTCAAGCAGGGCAAGTCGGAGCTGAGCTTTGTGGTGACCCGCTCCCTCGGACGGCTGGGCGACCGGCGGGCCATTCCGCCCCTGCGGGAAATGCTCCACTGCGGCTACCACCTGCTGGAGGCCAACGCCGCCCGCGCCCTGTCGATGCTGGAAGACGTGGAATCGGTTCCGGTTTTACGCGAAAAGTTCCGCCGCGAACCCAATGAAATTCTGCGCATTGCTTACGCCTCGGCCCTGGGCCGGCTCCACGATGGCGAAGCCGTAGACGAAATTTTCGACCTGCTCCTGCGGGTCAGCAACGAGGTTCTGCGCGGAGAGGTGGGGCTGGCTCTGGCCCGGATTGCCGGGCCGGAGAACTACTATATGCAGTGGTGGCGCACCCTGCGAACCAATCCGGAGACCGCCGCGGCGCAGGCTGTGCTGGGCCTGCGCAAACCGCTCGACACCCGCAGTCAGCCAGAAGTGGAGGCCCTGATTGAAACCTGTGCCGACCATCTGGCCCGCGGCCAAACCGGCGAAGGGGCGGCCCTGCTCCGGCAGATTGCCGCCCAGCTTCCCCCGGACCTGCCTTCACCGGAACAGGCGGCCATCCTCCGCCGTTGCGACGCGGCCCTGGCGGAATTCGACGGGACGCGGTGGGAAATCCTGCTCCTCACCCTGCACACCCTGGACTGCGCCCTGCGCCAGTCTTTCCCTCCTGCCCTGGCCGATGGAGAATGGTTCCAGGGAGCAGACCGATGACGCTTCGCCGCCCCATCCCCGCAAAACAGACCCGCCGGGCCGCGCTTTTTCTCTTTCTGCTGGCGGTTTACCTGCTCACCTATACCCCGCGCATCAACTCCAGCGACGGGCTGGCAATGTTTTCCACCGCGGAGAATATCATTCGCCGCGGCGCGCTGGACGTGGAGCAAATCCGCTGGATGGGCCTCCAGCAGGGCACGTACGGCCTGGACGGGTTGCTCTACTCCCGCAAGGGTATCGGAGTTCCGGTGGGGCTTCTGCCGCTGGTCTGGCTGGGCCTGACCCTGCCGGGCATCGGGCCGGTGGGGGCCGGTCTGCTGTTCAACGGCATTGTCACCGCCCTGACTGCGGTGCTGGTCTCCGCCTACCTGGAGCGGCTGGGCTGCTCCCCCCGGACCGGTCTGCTGGCGGCCCTGGTGTACGGCCTGGGCACGCTGGCCTGGCCGTACGCCAAATCGCTCTTCAGCGACCCGTTCTCCGGCCTCCTGCTTCTGGCCGCGGGGCACACCCTCCTGCAGTTCCGGCAGACAGGCCGGGCACGGTATGCCTTCTGGGCCGGCCTGTTCCTGGCCTGGAACGTGGCCGCTCGCTACGCCGAGGCCGTCTTTCTGCCGGTCTTTGGTCTGCTCCTGCTCTACTACGGGATGAGGATTTACGATTTACGATTGACGATTGACGATTTACGATTGACGATTGACGATTGGCGATTGGCGATTGGCGATTGGCGATTGACGACGAAGTCCCCGAAGGGGGTTGGCGATTCATCATTCAAAATTCACAATTCAAAATTTACAATTGCTGTTCTGGCTTTTGCCGCGCCGGTTGTGCTGGTCGGCCTGGCCCTGATGGGCTTCAATCTTTCCCGCTACGGCGACCCGCTGAATACCGGCTACCTGCCCACCGAAACCTTCAGCGCCAACTGGCTTCAGGGCATTCTGGGCCAGTTAGTCAGTCCGGGCCGGGGTCTTCTGCTTTATAGCCCGGTGTTTCTGCTCAGTCTGGCCGGACTGCGCCCTTTTGCTCGCCGTCACCGGGCCGAAGCCGGGCTGGCCCTGAGCATCATCCTGATTCATCTCCTGCTGTACGGCAAGTGGTTTATGTGGCACGGCGGTTTTGCCTGGGGACCGCGGTTTCTGGTTCCCACTCTGCCCTTCTGGGCACTCCTGCTGGCCCCGGTTATTGAACAGACCGGCGCAAACCGCGGTCTGCGGCTGGGGCTGGCCGGCCTGACCGCGGTGAGCGTGGCTGTTCAAATTCCGCTTCTGCTGGTCGATTTTGGCGAGTTTCAGGGCTGGCTGTTAGACACCGGCCTGCCGATGTTCCACCCGCAGACCTTTTTTGACCTGCAGTACGCGCCGCTGGTGCAGGTCTGGCGTTTCATCCGACCGGACTCGCTCGACCTGGCCTGGGCCTGGCAGGGACAGGTCAGCCTGGGGGTGCTGGCCGGGCTGGGGGTCAGCCTGGGGGTATGCGGCTGGTGGCTGGCGCAGGGGGGCAAATCTCTGCCGCAAGGCGGCCTGGCCCTGCTGACCAGCCTGCTGGCGGTGAGCCTTCTGCTGGCGCATGTCCACCATCTGCCGCCTCTGCCGCTCCGGCAGGCTGTGGCCGCGCTCAACCAGGGGATTGGCCCCGCGGACGCGGTCATTCTGAACCAGCCGGAGCAGACCGCCGACTTTGCCGAGCTTTACCGGGGACGGTCCCCCGTGCTGGGGCTGAACGTGCGCGGCTTTCCCCTGCCTGATGACATCCAGCGCCGGATAGCAGAAACCGCAGACCGCCATCCGCAGGTCTGGGTGCTGTCGCCGGTTCTGCCGCCGGAGGCTGACGCGCCGGCCCAGATTCTATCTGCCGGCGGCTTTAAGGCACGGGACGAAACCTTTGCCGGCCTGCGCCTGGCCCTGTATGCCTTTCCGGCAGACCTGCCGGCCCGCGACATCGGCGCGGCCTTCGGCGAGAACATTATCCTGACCGCGGCGGCCCTCCCGGACGAGGTCCAACCGGGTACGGCTTTGCCGGTGGAACTGCACTGGCAGGCCCGGCAGACGCCCGCAGAAGATTACCACGTTTTCATCCACTTGCTGACCTCCCAGGGCGAGCGCATCGCCCAGTCGGACGGACAGCCGGCGCAGTGGACACGGCCTACCCATACCTGGCAACCGGGAGAAACCATCGTGGACCGGCACGGTCTCTGGGTTCCGCCGGACACGCCGGCGGGGGTCTACACCCTGCAGATTGGCCTCTACCGGCCAGAAACCGGGGAGCGGCTGGTCAGGCAAAACGGGGCGGATGCTGTCCAGGTGAGGGTAAGGGTAGGCCCAGCCGTTTACGAATAACTCACGAATGGACGAATTTACAAATTATGGGGCCACTGCTACAGAAAGCCCTCGACGAACTAACGCACCCAATACATAGGGTGCGTTTCTTTGTGAACATCCCGGCCGTCCACGAATTTTCCACGCATACACAAATGGACAAATTTACGGATAGACGAAGGAGAGAACGCGCCATCGTGATTTTGTAAATTCGTATTGTATTTGCAGACGGCCCAAAACACAAAACCCGTCAAAAAAGCACATCCTGCACATGGGTCTGTCCAAAAATTTTGGACAGACAGGGGGGATTCCCCCTCGCGAAGCATCCAGCTCTGCTGGGCGAATCCCCCCAGGTTTGTCCAGAATTCCTAAAATTCTGGACGCACCCCCTGCACATGGGTGCGTTTCATTTTTTTGGTAAGTGGAGCCATCCACGAATTTTTCACGAATACACGACCTGTCCCCGCCAGGGAGATGG
>RFJV01000297.1 GCA_003694775.1 Chloroflexota bacterium
AGGGGTACAGCGCCGCTGTGCCCCTGCCGGGCGACCACAGGGGGGCGCCCCTGCTACCGCGCCTCTCTGCGCATCGGGTCGTACCGGTGCAGGTAGCCGATAGCTTTGCCTTCCTCCGCATTCATCACCACTCGCAACAGCTTCCCCCGGCTGACCTGCTGGACATCTATCACTTTGACATACGGAGCGTAGGCCGCGTCGCGCGGCAGGAGTTCGGGTAGAAGATTGGGCGCGTTCTGGAAAAATTCCATGTTGACTATCGCCTCCGGGTCTTCCGGGTACAGAGCCAGCGGATAAATCCGGCTTTCGACCAGGTCCTGGAAGAAATGGGTCCCGTATGATACCTCCGGGGTCACACCGTTGCGGTTCATGGCCATTTCAATCAGCATCCGGGTGTTGTAGATGTCGGCATAGGTTACTTTGACCCCCAGTTCGATATTGGAACTGCCCCACCGGCCCGGTCCAATCAGGATGAAGTTCTGCCCCTCCAGCCGCTGGTTCAGCCGGCCAATGACCCGCGCAATCTCCAGCCGGGTAGACGGTTCGGGGATGTTGTGGTAAGTTTCCGGGTCTACAAAGACGATATACCGTATTCTTTCCACCACGCCTTGCGATACCAGCCTTGCCGAGGTAAACAGCCTGTCCTCTGCGGCCACATTGGCCGGCAGGGGAACATCGTCGGCCCACACCTGATTGCTCAGGGGGCGGCACTGCAGGAGGGTGATGCGCAGACCGGGCTTGGGATACCCCGGAATGAGCTGAACGGTAAACTCGATATCTACCGGTCTTTCGTAATGCCGTTCCAGCTTGCGTAAAATCTGCTTCATCAGGGGCACAAAATCGGTATTCTTTATCAGGTTGTCAAAGGTCAGCACCAGCTTTTCGGGCGGAATGGGCTGTCCTAGCGAGTAGATGGGCCGGACAAAATCCCCTTCATCTACCGAGGCCAGATACTGCACCCCCGGAAAATCGGTAGAAAGTACTTCCGAAACCGGGATGGTTTTGAAGGCGTTCTCTTCCAGGTCAATCACATCCAGCCAGCGCTGGGAGTATTTCTTGATTTCTGCCGCGGCTTTTACCGGACGAAGCAGGGGATGGCTCAGACCAATCATCCGCGGGTAGTCCTGCTCCACCCGTTCCACTGCCCGCGTCCCCAGACCGAATACAATCCGCAGAAAACCGTCCTCGCGGCGAAGTTTGCTGTTCCAGATAAAGGGGTTTCGGCTGAAACCAACCCCGGCAATAAAGGGGAAGTAATACCTGCCGTGCTGTTCCCCCTCCACCTTCTGAATCAGGATAGCCATCCGCTCGTCGTAATCATCCAGCCCCTGGATTTGCCGGTAAAACAGGGCATCCGGGCTGAGCACACTGGCATAAATGAGGGCTACGGCCCGGAGCAGGGCTTGCAAATTTTCCTCGGTGGTACCCTGGTTGGGCAGAAAATAGCTGTCGTACTTGCCGGCAAAGGCACTGCCAAAGTTGTCTTCCAGCAGGCTGGAGGAGCGAACAATCAGCGGGGTTTTGCCTAACTGTTCCAGGAGCTGTCGCAGTTTTTCCACAATATCTTCCGGAAACCGTCCGGACATGTAGGTTTCTTTCAGCCGGGGATATTCCCGCTCTATTTCCTCGCGCGAGCGGTATTTGTGGCTGGTGGAGAATGCCAGGCGGTTGATGCGGGTGAAGTTGTAGAAAACGTCGCTCCCCAGGTAGTAGGTTTCCGGGATAGCCAGGTATTCGTTCAGGTTGAACTCGTCGTCCTCTTCGGGGCGGGTCAGGATTTTATAGGCCAGGTACATCCCCGCGGCCTTGCCGCCTATTTTGCCCCGGCCAATTTTGCGCCGTTTGATTTCTTTCAGGTCGAAAATGTCGATGAATTCCCTGGCAATACGGACAAACGCCAGCTGGTCGCTGATTTGTCCTTTGACCAGCACCACGATGATTTCCCGGTAGTGGTGTTTGACCGCCTCGAACATTTCCGGCGGGTAGGTGGCATACTTTTCGGCCTGCTCAAACAGCAGGTACCACGGCGCCAGCTCCGGGTTGAAGGTCGGGACAATCTCCATTGGCGGGCCGGAGCGGTTCTCGTTGATGGCTTCCTGGATAATTTCCTTCAGGGTGCTGAAGGGCATATTGTAGGCAAAGTAGAAGTCGGTCAGGTAATCGCGAATAAGATTCAGCCGTTCCTGCCAGTCTTCTTCCGATTCCTGCCGGATGGGGTCTACCAGACCTTCGGCCTGCTGGGTGGCAATGGCTTTTCGCTCCACCTCTTCTTCCAGGACATCGGGCCCGATGATGCCCTTGACAAACAGCAGTTCCCGCATCCGGCGCCGGATTTTCTTCGCCAGGATGGGGTAGTTGCTCAGGGTCAGGGTGACCTGCAGAATTTTTGAGTTGGGCACGGTAGGGAAGGTCATCAGTATCATTCTCCGTTATCCTCAGCAGAATGTAAGACAACTGCTTCGGTTGTCTTACCACAACGGCATTGGGGGACTGTTATTTTACGGTGAATCATAGATGAGAAGCGACCGAAAGTCAACCCAAAATAAAAAAACCCGGAAAAAATCCGGGTGTTGGTAAGCAAAGAGAAACCGGGCCGGCAGGGTCAGGCCTCGGTTTTGCTTTTTTCGGTAGACTTTTCCGCCTTTTTCTCCGTTTCTGTCTTGCCGCGGTGGTTGGAGCCGTTGCCGTTGGCGCTGTTTTTTCCCCGGCTGTCGGTGACGTAAAAGCCGCTTCCCTTGAAGACTATCGCCGGCGCGGCCAGCAGTCGCCGCGTGTCGGTGTGCCCGTGGGGACAGGTTGCCTTGGGTTCGTCGTGGAAGCTCTGGCGCTTCTCAAAAATTTCTCCGCAAACCTGGCATTCGTATTCGTAGATTGGCATAGCTCTTTTCCCTTCCGTGATAGTCCTACTGCTGACGCCTTCATCCTACTACAGTTTTGTTAGAATAACGTTGGAAAATATACTCCTTTTTACCGTTCTTGACAATTTTCCACCGCGAATTTAGCCATCGGGGGGCTCCAGCAAGGTCTTCACCCTGGATACAACGTCCTGGAGCACCTCTTCCAACGTGCCGTTGACCGTTGCCCCGGCGGCAGAGGGATGCCCTCCGCCCTCCAGGGCCGCGGCAATCCCGTTGATGGCAATGCTCCCGTCACTGCGCAGGCTGACCTTGACCCGGTTGCGAGAATTTTCCACACAGAACACGGTGACCCGCACACCCTGCACCTCCTGGCCCAGCGCGGCAAAGCCGTCCAGGTCCGAGGCGTTGACACCGTATGTCTTCATCAGCTCCCGGCTGAGGCTGTAGTAGGCAATCTGCCCGTTGGCGGTAAGCTGGATGCTGTTCAGCAGGTGGCCTTTCAGCCGGACGCGCCCCAGCGGGTACTGCTCGTAAATCTGGCGGTAAATGTAGGAGGGCGACGCGCCGGCCTGAATCAAATGGGCCGCAATCTGGTGGGTTTGCGGGCGGGTCTTGGGAAAGCGGAAATTGCCCGTGTCGGTGATGATGGCCGCGTACAGCGCCTGGGCAATGAAGGGCGTTATCGGTGCTTCCAGTGTTTTCAGCAGGTCATACACCAGTTCCGCGGTGGCCGCGGCGCTGGTATCAACTATGGCGATGTCGGCAAATTCCACCGAATCGGGATGGTGGTCGATGCATACTTTGACCGCCTGGCTGGTGCGGCACACTTCGCCCACCGCGCCGACCCGCTCCCAGCCGCCCGATGCGTCCAGTACGATGATGGCTTCTGCCTGCTCCACCAGCCGGCGGTGTTTTTTGGGAGAGAACCGCCGGATGTATCCCCGCGGCTGTTTGTCCAGAAAGCGGTATGCCGGCGGAACGGCGTCGCTGTTGAGGATGTCAACCTGCTTGCCCAGCTTCTTCAGCGTCTCGGCCAGGGCCAGCTCCGACCCCAGGGCGTCGCAGTCCGGGTTGGTGTGGGTGGTCAGCACAAATTTCTTGCGCTGGAGTATCAGTTCAAAAATCTGGCGCCACAATGGAGATGTTCCCCTTTGCTAGGATGATGGTAGAAGGCAGAAGACGGGGCTATTTTACCCCCAATGCGCACCGAAAGCCAATTGTGGCCGTACCGTATCCGGCTTCCTGGTGGTGGCGGTTGGTGGTGCGGGCCGCTTCCAGCGGGTCGGCATAGGAACCGCCGCGTACCACCCGGCCTGTGCCTTCGCCCCGGCGGTAGCTTGGCCCCAGCGGGTCGGTGCTGTCGGCCACCCGGTAGTAATCCACTTTGTACCAGTCGAAGACCCACTCGCTCACGTTGCCGCCCATATCCATCACCCCGGCCGGCGACCGGTCCTGCGGAAAACTGCCGCCTTCTACCGGCCGTCCCTGCGACGTGGGGCCAACGTTGGCCGCCCCCGCGTCGGCCTGGTTGCCCCAGGGCCAGCGGAGTTTGGCGTTCCGGGTGCTGTCCCAACTGGCGGCCAGCTCCCATTCGGCCTCGGTGGGCAAACGGCCTCCCTGCCACAAACAGTAGCGGTTGGCCTGCGTCCAGGTGATGTTGACCACGGGATGGTTGGTAAATGCCGGGTCGTTGATGTAGTGAGCTTCACCGGCCGCTTCACTGCTGATGGGCGGGGTGCATTCCCCGGCTTCTACGCAGGCCCAGTACTGCCCCACCGTTACCTCAAACCGCCCTATCCTGAAGGCCGACACGCTGACCGGGTGCGGCGGGCTTTCGTCGGCCTCGCCCAGACCGGGGGGACTGCCCATTGTAAAGGTGGTGGCCGGAATGTCGACATACTCCATGGCCCGCGCCTCGATGACCGGCGGCGGGTCCATGGGTTGGGGGGTCGTTTCCGGGGCCTCCAACTGCCAGACCAGGATGTCCAGCGGGCGCAGAATCCAGCCGCGGCGGTTGTCCCACAGCGATACTTCCAGCCAGCGCCAGTCTGCGGTTCTGCCGGTGATGCGCAGTTCTGTCCCCTCGCCAAAGCGGGCCAGGAGGGGCGCGTCGGGTGAGGGGGCGCTCCGTACCTGGGCCACCACACCGGGAGGGATGGTCAGCCGGCTGGTGGCGTTGGCCCGGACCAGACTGTACGCGGCCACGGCCATCACCACTACCAGCAGGGGAATGACAACACAGCCCAACGTCATCTGCGTCACCGGGCGGGGGGCTGGTGCCGCGGCCGGTGACGGGGGAGCAGTTTGGGGAGCTTCCATTGTGCCTGTCCTCGGTTCGGGTTGCTGTTCAGGGTTGACGCGCCGGGGTCGCTTCCGGGGGGAGAAGCGGGATTATCTCGTCTTCCGCGTTCCAGCGCAGGGGCGGGGGCAGATTCTCCAGAGCCATTCGCTCCTGGCACACATCGATGCAGTCGCCGCACAGAATGCACTGTCCAAAACCGCCGTTGATGTGGTCGTTAAAGTCCATCTCCCGCGGCGACAGGTCCATCGGACAGACCTGGGTGCACAGCCCGCAGTCCACGCAGGCCCGCCGGGTGTCGAACACAACCCGCAGGGAGTTTTTCTGGGTGACCACGGTCAGATACATGCCAAAGGGGCAGATGGTCTCGCAGAACTTGAAGCCCATCCGGTGCAGAATCACAAAGCCAATGGCGACCAGCCCGCCCAGAGCCGCCCAGACATAGCCAAAGTAGGGGTGCTGAGGCTGAAGCAGAACGGTCAAATCGACCATCCAGTTCATCACCACCAGGGTGGCGGCGGTGGAAAAGAGCAGGTTGGCCCCGGTCAGGATGACCTGCCGCCGGCGGTGCCGCCGGAGCAGGTGGTTGATAATCATCCCCAGCCGGTTCAGCAGACCCCACGGGCAAATCCAGCCGCAGAGCAAACGCCCGACCAGGTAGTTTTCAAAAAAGTTGATGAAATATGTCCCCAGCCACAGGATAACCACCGCCTGCAGGGCAATCCGCAGAGACACCTCGTGCCCAAACAGCCAGTACTGGTTGTTGGTCAGGTCCAGTTTGAGCAGTTTGAACTGCGGCACCAGGATGAAGGAGAGCACGACCAGGGCCTGCACCACCCACCGGTAGCGGGTATAAGCGGTGACCGGTTTCCAGTGGGCCAGCCGAATTTTGGGAATTCGGGTCGGACGGAAGGTGGGGCGGGTGTAGTAGGTGGGTTTTGCCATTCCACGGCTCCTTGAAAATAGTTGGGGAGTTTATGAGTTGGGGAGTTAAATCGACCAATCCCCAATCTCCAATCTCCAATCTCTAATCCCCAATCTCTAATCTCCAATCTCCCTATCAAAACACCGGCGGTCCGGACAGAATGGCCGTAATCGTCAGGGTAGAAATGATGATGATTGCCAGGCCCACCACGGCGACCATCAGGTATGCGATGTTGTTGGAACGGTCTCGGCGTTCGGGTTCTCCCATTGTTCTGTCTCCTCGTCCGTCTGTTTTCGGGTTCGCCGCCACTGGATAACCAGCAAAACGACGCCTGCCAGCGTCAGCAGAGTCAGCCCGTTTCGCACCCAGCCGACAATCCGGAAAGCGCGTTCCCACTCCGCCATCAGGCTGGCCCGGTCGCCGCCGGTAATGCCGGTGACTTCCACCAGCGTGCCCGTGCTTTTTTGCCACTGTCCCTGCACCATCACCGTGTCGCCGGGGGCAAAGCCGACCCACCGGTAATCGCCGGCGGGTTCGGTGCGCTGACCATCCCGGATGACCAGCTCCCGCCGGTCGCTGGGGATGATGTCCAGCCGGCCATCGGGCAGGGCCATCGTAAAGGCCGGAAAGACCAGCGGAAATTCTTCCTTGTAGCGCGGCTCCCGGCCTTCTGCCGGGTATACCTGGTACACCACCAGCCCCGACCCGCCGGCTGGGGCAGAGTCGGGGGCAATCTGCCCGCGGACCATCACCACACTGCCATCGGGCAGGGATTCCAGACCGGCCAAAGTTTCCGCTTCCGGGATGGCCTGGTATGCCCGGTACTGGCTTCGCACCTGGCTGTACGCCATTTGACTGCCCAGCAGGAAGACCAGCAGTACGGGGGTCATAAAAATCAGCAGACCGCCTGTCCAGTGAATGCCTTGCAGAATTTTCACCGTTCTGTCTCCTCTGGCTGTCTCACTCGTCGCTGGACCCGTCCGGCGAAACGGGCGCCCGGCTGAAGATATAAATCAGCCAGGCCATCCCGGACAGCCCCACCAGGGCCACCATCACCATCAGGCCGGCCACCCACACCGGCACGCCGCCCAGCACTTCGGGCAGGGGCGTCACCAGGCTGACGTTGGTCACATTGCGAATGGTAGAATAGCTGAAAATGGCGGTCAGGGCAATGATGATGGGCAGAAGTTCAATCAGCGTTTTCAGGGGCCATTTGACCCGCTTTTTCTCTGCTTTATTCGTATTCATACTGCCACGTCTCCGTATCTACCCGGCTGGGGTCGGTTTTTACCCAGGCCAGCCACATCCAGACCAGCCAGATAACCATCACCGGAATCATCACCACGGTTGCCAGGCTAATCAGCCAGATAAAACCGGAGTTGACGGCCAGGTCCGGGTTGACGGTGAGGATTTTGCTGAGGGTTTCGTCAACAAAATTCTCTTTGGAAAATACGCTGATGGCAATCAGGGCCGGCATGGAGAACATACCGATAATCCCCCAGGTGATAATCTGGCGCGTGGTCAGCCCGTTGAGCTGGGGTTCTCCCTTTTCGTTGATGGCGCAGGCCGCGCCTTCGGCTTGCTGGGGACCGCGCACCACCCAAATCATAAAGGCCAGCACAAAATAGAAGGAGAAGCTCACCGCCAGCACGGTTTCAATGGAGCTGTAGTAGCTGGACACCCACGCCCCCAGCGCCGTGCCTGCGGTCAGGCTGGCAAACGCGGCCATCGTCAGCGGCAGATGGCAGGGGCAGAACAGTATGGCCGATACCGGCCAGTAGTACTTTTTCAACGCCGTTTTGAATTTGCTCATCGGAAAAACCTCCGGTTAGTTGGTGAGTTGGTGAGTTTGTTAGTTGGGGAGTTGGTGAGTTTGTTAGTTTGTTAGTTGGTGAGTTGATTTTAAACTCTCAAACTCCTAAACTCCCAAACTCCCAAACTCTCAAACTCCTAAACTCATAAACTCCCAAACTCTCAAACTCCTAAACTCATAAACTCCCTAACTCTCAAACTCCCTCTCTCATACCCGGTAAATTCGCAGTGAATTACCCACCACCAGGGCACTGCTGACCACCATCGCCGCCGCGGCCAGCACCGGGTGGAGCCAGCCGGCCATTGCCAGCCCAATCCCTCCGACGTTGTAGGCAAAGGCCCAGGCTAAGTTCCAGGCGATGGTGCGGTATACCTGCCGGGCCAGCCGGACCGTCCAGGCTACCTGCCGCAGGTCGTCACCCAGCAGATTCACATCCGCGGTTTCGCGGGTCACATCGACCCCGCAGGCCATTGCAATGCCCACATCGGCACGGGCCAGGGCCGGCGCGTCGTTTAGCCCGTCGCCGACCATTACCACCGGCCCGGCTGTGGTCGCGGCCTGTTCAATCACCGCCGTCTTTTCGTGGGGCAGAAGCTCGCTCCGCACCGACACCCCCAGCCGGCGGCCCAGTGCTTCGCCTGCGGCCCGGCTGTCGCCGGTGAGAATCTGCACCGCCAGCCCCTGCCGGCTCAGTTCCGGCAGGACGGTCTCGGCTTCGGGCCGGACTGATTCGGCCAGCCCCAGCAGACCCCATACCCGGCCCTGACCGCCTACAAAAACCACAGTCGCGCCTTCGGCTTCCAGCTTTTGACGGGCCATCTCCAGGGCGGGGGAGAGGGTCAGTCCCTCCTGGGCCGCCAGACGGTGGCTTCCCACCAGCACTGCCTGCCCACTCACCTCACCGCTGATGCCCAGACCCGGTTTGGCCCGAAATTCCTGCACCGGCAACAGCGGCAGGTTCCGGGCCTGGGCCGCGGCGGCAATGGCCTTGCCCAGCGGATGCTCCGAATTCTGCTCCAGCGAGGCGGCCATCTGCAGGAGCCGCTCTTCTGCCACCCCCTCGGCAATGACCGCGGTCAGGGTGGGCTGTCCGGTAGACAGCGTGCCGGTTTTATCGAAAAATATCTGCCGCGCCCTGGACAGCTTCTCCAGGGTCAGGCTGTCGCGGATGAGCACGCCCTGCTGGGCGGCCCGTCCCAGCGCGCTCCAGATTGCCAGCGGGGTGGCAATGCCCAGCGCACACGGGCAGGCAATCAGCAGAACCGACAGAGCGGTCAGCAGGCCCTGTTCCGGGCCGGCCTGCCACGTCCAGAAAATGAATGTTCCCACCGACAGGACAATCACCGTGGGCGTAAAGTAGCCGGCAATTCGGTCCGCCAGCCGTTCGATGGGCGCCCGGTGCAGACGGGCCTCTTCCAGCAGACGGATAAGCTTGCCCATTACCCGGTCCTCGCCGGTGTGGGTCACTTTGACCACAAAACTGCCGTCCAGGCTGGTGGAACCGGCGTACACCGGATGGCCGGGACCTTTGTAGGCCGGGGTCGACTCGCCGGTCAGGGCGGCCTCGTTGACACTGCCTTCCCCTTCCACCACCCGGCCATCCAGGCCGAAGTTTTCGCCGGGCCGCACCCGGATGGTTTGCCCCACCGTCACCTGCTCCACGGGCACGCGGCGTTCCTCGCCGTCTGCCGCCAGCAGGCTGACCTCGGTGGGAGTGCGGCTGAGCAGGTCGTTCAGGGCGCGGTCCCCTTCCACCTGAGTGCGGGCGTCGAGCCAGCGGCCCAGAGTGACCAGCAGAAGGGTCATCACCGCAGTTTCAAAATAGGTGTGTCCCTGTCCGGTAAACACCGCATACACCGACACTGCATACGCGGCCAGGCTTCCGGCGGCAATCAGGGCGCTGGTGGTCAGCCGGCGGTAAACCTGCCAGGTAAAGACCGCGTCTTCCAGGATGGGCAGGGCCAGCAGAAGAACCGCCGGGGTGGCAAAAACCATCGCCAGGGTTTGCAGGATGGAGCGGACACTCTGCCCGCTGTCGCCCCAGTCGGCAAAGAAGAAATCGGAATACAGGGCCAGGCTGAGCACCATCACCATCATCGCCAGGAAGGCGTTGAGCATCAGCCGCGACAGGGTGCGCGCCGCCTCTTCTGCCGGGTCGCCCTGGATGACCCCCCGACAGCAGGGCGCGTTCAGGTCCAGGCCGCACTGGCCCATCGCCTGCCGCAGGTCGACCCCCTGGGCCAGTTGGGGGGAGACCAGCTCGTAAATGTGGCGGCAACCGTAACAGCAGAAGGTCAGGGTCTGGCCGTCGAATTCGCCGGTAATGCTCGACCCGCCCAGGGCTGACCGGTTGGCCGGCAGGCCGCACAGGGCGCAGACCCGGTCTTCGGCGGCGGAAGTGCTGGCCGCAGGGTGGTTCAGGGTGGAAGATTGGGCTACCACAGCATCACTCCTCCCAACGAGGCGTGGGTTAGCTGGCCGCCTGCGGCCAGGCCGCGCAGGGCCATCTGCAGACCCACCAGCACCACCAGCCCCGCGGCCAGGCGGTAAAGGTGGCGGCGCAGTTTCAGGCTGACCTGCGAGGCGGTCAGCCCAATGCCGAACATGGCCGGTAACGTGCCCAGACCGAAAATCAGCATCACTTCTGCCCCTTTGAGCGGATTTCCCGCGGTCGCGGCCAGCAAACCAATGGCATAGATGGGGCCGCAGGGAAGCAGGCCGTTTGCCAGCCCCAGACCGTAGGCCGCGGTGGGACGGTCGGAGCCGGTCAGCCGCTTCATCTGCCGCACCACGGCCCGGCTGAGGGTCAGCGAGGCCAGGTGGTGCTGGAGAGGGAACAGCCCCAGCAGGCTCAGCCCCATCAGCAGGGTGATGACTCCCAAAATCACGGAAAAAATGCTCTGCCAGGTATGCACCATCCCGGCCAGGGCCGCGCCAATGGTCCCGAACAGCAGGCCCAGCAGGGTGTAGGTGGTCAGCCGGCCAAGCTGGAACAGCACCAGCGGCGTCGCCACTTCCTGCCCGGCGGCGCGGCGGCGCAGGGCAAAACTGCCCACCAGCGGCCCGCACATCCCGGCACAGTGGCTCAGGCCGGTCAGCAGGCCGGCGGTCAGCAGAACAGCGAAGCCGGCGGTCGAGGCCCCGGCGGTGTGGGGGGCCGA
>RFJV01000298.1 GCA_003694775.1 Chloroflexota bacterium
ATTAAGCGGAAACGAAAACCTCCTAACTTGTCTCTTCTCAATTTGACTATTCTTGATAGCCCTTAACTTGTAACGAATGGACTAACCCTATTTTTGATGCTACCGGGCCGCTAATCTTGAGTCGAAGTCGTAAGTCGTCTCCCCCCTTGACAGCCGTAAAACGGAAGTGCTACAATGCCCTTGCTGGCGAGATGAGCCGCGCCGGCAAGGGCTTGTTTTCCGGCCCGCTTTCCAACTAAAACCAACCCCCGGCGCGGCAGATGCTGCGCAGCGGGGGAATGGCAGCACGGGAGATATCGGCCACGTCGGTTCGCGGCCCGACGAATGCTGAACTTTGGCGGCGTCAGGCATGGTAGCCATCTTATTTTGCGGCAGCGGCATAGTAGTCGGCCAGGGCCGTGTACCGGGCCGCGCTGGCCTCAATACCCCGCTGTAAGCCATCGTTTTCTGCGGCATAATGTTTTGCCAGCCCCGTGTACCGGGCGGAACTGGCCTCAATACCCCGCTGTAGCCCGTTACTGTTGGTGGCGTAAAATTCAGCCAGGCCATTATAGCGAGCGGCGTCGGCCTGGATAGCTCGCTGACTGTTGGCCTCATCTTTGGCCAGGTAGAATTCGGCCAGGGCCGTGTACCGGGCTGCTTCGGCCTCAAGGGCGCGCCGGCCGACTGGTTCATTTCTGGTGGCGATTGCTCCGGATTGACCATTTGCTTGCGATAGGGCAAACACAATAACCGCCAGAACTACCCCCACCGCCAGAATAGACGCCACGACCACCAATTGGGTGTGCCATTGTTTGTGAACCGTTGAATGGGATATCATCATTAACCTCCTTAGTTAGTTGTATCAAAAAAACTATCAAAGTATTTTTTGTGAAACGTTTTTATAGTGACTTTCAATTAGTTCCAGACCGTGGACTGACCGTTGTCACTTCGAACAATCAGGTAAGTCCACAGGGTCAGGTGATATTTGGTTGGTTGCAAAAATCCGGCCGGTAGGGTACTGGGCTTTCCACCCTGAAAAAATGAACTGGTCATTCATAAACATCACCTCCTGCAAGCCGATTAGATTGACTCTCCTCGGCCGATTTCACCCCCAGTATAGCCAACGGGGTGGCGGCAGCGTGGCCCAAACGTGGCGAAAACGTGGAGGTTGAGAAATCTTATGCTTTAAGGTACAATACTTTTAGACGCTGAATTGCTCCGAACTTTTCGGGAGAGGAACCGTGCCACATCTGTCACTTTCCTTGCTGGGGCCTTTTCAGGTGACCCTGGATGAGCAACCGGTCACGGGCTTTAAATCCAACAAAGTCCGGGCGCTACTGGTTTATCTGGCCGTGGAAGCGGATAAGCCGCACCCCCGCGAGGCGCTGGCCGGGTTGCTGTGGCCCGATTGGCCCGACCGCGATGCCCTCAGCAATTTGCGTTACGCCCTCTCTAACCTTCGCCGGGTCATCGGCGACCGCCAGGCAGAACCACCCTTCTTGCTCATTACCCGTGATTCCCTCCAATTCAACCCGGACAGCGACTGCTGTCTCGACGTGACTGAATTTGATGGCCTAATTTCGGATTTTCAAAATACAGACAGTCATCTTGAATCACAACAATCCAAAACCCAAAATCTAAAATCGGCAATTGCTTTGTACAGGGGTAGTTTTCTGGAAGGTTTCTCTCTGGGCGACAACCCTGCATTTGAGGAATGGACGCTGTTGACCCGGGAACGGCTGGCCCGACAGATGTCCTCTGCGCTTCATCGCCTGACGGTTGTCTGCGAGCAGCGCGGCGAGTACGAACAAGCTCAATCTTATGCCCGGCGGCAAATAGAACTGGAGCCGTGGGACGAAACGGCCCACCAACACCTGATGCGAGCGCTTTCGTTGGGCGGGCAGCGCAGCGCCGCCCTGGCCCAGTACGAAACTTGCCGCCGCCTGCTGGCCGACGAGTTGGACGTTGAGCCGACCCCGGAAACGACCCGGCTGTACGAACAAATCCGGGATGGCACGTTGAAAGCCCTCGCGCCGTCTCCTGCTCCCCCGTCTGACCTCAACACCGACCTGCCCCCTTTTCTTGAAGAAGAACCACTTCACGTTGAACCCCCTGTTTTTGTGGCCCGCGAGCGCGAGTTGGCCCAACTGGATGAGTTTCTGAATTTGGCGCTGGCCGGCCAGGGTCGAGTAGCATTTGTTACGGGCGAAGCCGGCAGCGGCAAAACCACCCTGTTACAGGAACTCACTCACCGCGCTCAGGAAGTTCACCCGGATTTGATTGTGGCCGGCGGAAACTGCAACGCCTACACCGGCATCGGCGACCCCTACCTTCCTTTCCGCGAAATTCTGGAACTGCTGACCGGCGATGTGGAAGCCAAATGGTCGGCGGGGGCTATCACTAAAGACCATGCCCTCCGCCTGTGGCAGACGCTCCCGGTGGCGGTGCAAACGCTGGCAGAGGTCGGCCCGGACTTGATTGACACCTTCCTTCTCCGGGCGACTTTGCTTGAGCGGGCGATGACTTACACGCAGTGGCCCGGCAGGGCTAACTGGTTGACCCGTTTGACCGCGCTTTTGGAACGGAAACCGCCTGCCAGCCCCGGTGGTCTTGGTTTGCAGCAGAGCGATTTGTTTGAGCAGTACACCTGGGTATTACAAACGCTGGCCCGGCAAAAACCCTTGCTCATGGTGTTAGATGACTTGCAGTGGGCCGACCTGGGTTCAATCAGCTTGCTCTTCCATTTGGGCCGGCACCTGGCGGGCAGCCGAATTTTGATTTTAGGCTCCTACCGCCCGGAAGAACTGGCCATCAGAAAAGATGGAAAACGACACCCCCTTGAGCCGGTGGTCAACGAACTCCAGCGCGACTTTGGCGACATCACCGTAAACCTGGGGCGGGCTGAGCGGAGAGATTTTGTAGACGCTTTGCTGGACCACGAACCGAACCGGCTGGGAAGCACATTTCGAGAGATGCTCTACCGGCAAACCCGCGGCCACCCCCTGTTCACCATCGAACTGCTGCGCGGCCTGCAAGAACAGGGGAATTTGGTCCAGGACTCGGAGGGCCGATGGGTTGAGGGGCCGGTGTTGGATTGGGACACCCTGCCGGCGCGGGTAGAAGCCGTGATTGCGGAGCGCATTGGTCGCCTGCCTCGTCCGCTGCAGGCGGCGTTGCGCGTGGCCTGCGTGGAGGGCGAACTGTTTACTGCGGAAGTGGTGGCTCAGGTCAGAGCGACCGGCGAGCAGGAGATGTTGGGGCGCTTGAGCGGCGAGTTAGACCGGCAACATCGATTGATTCGTGCCCAAAGTATTGTCCGGATAGATGGACAACTTTTGTCTCGCTACCGGTTCCGGCACATTCTTTTTCAAAAGTACCTGTACAGTAACCTGGACGAGGTGGAACGGGTATACCTGCACCAACAAGTCGGCACCACGTTGGAGAGGTTGTATCGTGATGATAAGACAGGCACAACCATGTCGGACATCGCTCCGCAGTTGGCGCTGCACTTTGAGAAGGCCGGGCTAACGGAAAAGGCAGCCCGCTATCTGCATCAGGCCGGGGAGAGGGCCGTGCGCCTGTCCGCCTATCAGGAGGCAATTGCTCACCTGACCCGAGGGCTGGATTTGCTGATGACCCTGCCGGACTCTCCCGATCGAGCGCAACAAGAACTTTCCCTGCAACTGGCCCTCGGTATGGCCTGGGTCGGCCCCAAGGGCTATGGTTCGGAAGTAGTGGAGAAAACCTTCACCCGGGCCCGTGAACTGTGTCAGCAGATAGGAGAGACGTCTCAGTTGTGCCGGGTACTGGGTGAGCTGTCGCTCTTTCACTATGTGCGGGCCGAACATCAGACGGCGATTAAACTGGCATTGGAAGCGCTGAACCTGGCCCAGCGGGCCAGGGACCCGCTGCTCGTGGCGTTGGACCACGCGTATCCGGGGTTCATCTTGTTCTGCCTCGGGGAATACAGAACGGCCCGAACCCACCTCGGGCAAATGATTTCCTTTTACAACCCGCAACAGCACCACCGTCCCCTCGTAGGCCTTCGTGGATCGGATGTAGGAGTCGGCGCGCTGGCGTACGATGCCTGCTGCCTATGGTGCCTGGGTTATCCCGAGCAGGCCCTGAAGCGCAACCAGGAAGCGCTGGCCCTGGCGCGAGAACTGGACCACCCCTTTACGCTGGCCGACGTCCTTTGTTTTGCGGGTTGCCTGTTCAACAGGATGCGTCGGGATGCGCGGGCGCTCAAGGACAATGCAGAGGCGCTGGTGCGATTGGCTAATGAACAAAACCTTCTCAGCTGGTCGGCGATTGGAACTTGCCATCGGGGAGATGCAGTTGCCATGTTGGGTCAGATACAAGAGGGAATAGCGCAAATACGCGAGGGTGTGGCGGCTAGCCAGTCCATGGCCCTGCGGCTGTGCTTGTCAGGAGCACTTGGCGCTCTGGCCGAGGCGCAGGCAAAGGCAGGCCATCTGGAGGAAGGGCTGGCCACGCTGGCCGAGGCACTCGCCTTTGTGGAAGAAACGGACGAACGTTACTTTGAAGCAGAGCTTTACCGGCTCAAAGGCGAGTTGATGCTGGCGCAAGGCGATGAAACCCAGGCCGAAGCCAGCCTGCACCACGCCCTCGAGGTGGCCCGCCGGCAGAGCGCAAAATCGTGGGAACTGCGGGCCACGGTGAGTCTGTGCCGTCTGTGGCAGAAGCAGGGCCGGGCTGCCGAGGCGCGGCAGATGTTAGCCGAGATTTACAACTGGTTCAGCGAAGGGTTTGACACCCCAGATTTGATTGAAGCCAGGACGCTGCTTGATGAATTATCGTGATAAATCCGATTACAAGTCACATAACAAATCGCTTAATCTGGATTGGCAAACTGCGCCCAATTGTAGCTATTTGAGCCTGTGATGTTGGTTTCACGCCAATAGCTCTAAGCTGGCCTTGCCAATCCGGTTAGCTCAAGCGGTTGCTGAAAGGTGAACATACAGCGAGTTGATACTCAACTGTGATAGAAACAGAGGTATAAATGGCGGAATGGAAAAAGAAAGTAGTTGGTTTTTTCCCGGCCTTCCCAAAT
>RFJV01000299.1 GCA_003694775.1 Chloroflexota bacterium
ACCGTAAACCTGGCCGGGGCCAGGGTAGACAGCCGCGATATGGACGCGTTTCTGGCCTACCCGCCGGTTCGCCGCCGGCTCTACTTTGCCGACCCGCAGAATCCGGTCAACCCGGCCAGAGATTTTATCTACTACCGGGGACGGTTTCCCATCTCGCTGGCCCGTCACTTTTACGGCGACCGGTACGTTTGCGTGGGCGACGCGGCCGGCCTGGTGCGGGCATTCAAGGGCAAAGGGGTCACCTCTGCCATCCAGACCGCCATCTGGGCCGCGGAAACGGCCATGCACCACGGCATCTCCCGGCAGGCATTCCACCGGCACTACCGGGCCGCCTGCGGCGGCATCATCCGCGACATTCCCTACGGGCAGGCCATGCGCCGGCTGGCAATTCTGGGAAGCCGGCTGGGGCTGGTCGACCTGCTGATTGCCCTGGCCGAAGAGAATGCCATCCTCCGCCGCGCCCTCTTCGACGCGGTATCGGCGCACCGGGACTACCGGCTGATTGTGGCCGACCTGCTGGCTCCGGGCGAACTGGCCCGGCTTGGCCTGTCGCTGGTCCGGCTGGGATTCCGGCAAAACCGTCCCCTGAAAACCGGACAGACGGGGTAACAGCAAGGGTACTGCAGCAGTTGCCCTGCAGAAACACTGATTTCAAGAGGAACAGCCCGGCCATGAGAAGCACACTGCTCCTGCTGGCATTCTGCCTGTTTTTGACCGCCTGCCAGACCGCGGAGGCGACCGCAGTTCCGGCCCCCTACCGGGGTGCGGCTCCGCCGTCGGCGGGCTTTCTGACCGACCCGGCCAACATCGAAGCCGGACGGGTGCTGTTTCAGCGTCACTGCGCGGCCTGCCACGGACAGACCGGCCATGGGGACGGCCCGGCAGGGCACACCCTCCGCCTCAAGCCGGCCAACCTGGCCGACCCGTTCGGCACGGCCCGCCAGCCGCCGGACTACTGGTTCTGGCGAGTCAGCGAGGGCGGCAGGGCCGAGCCGTTCCACTCCCGCGGTTCTATTATGCCGGCCTGGAAGCACCACCTGACCGAAGAAGAACGGTGGCAGGTCATCGCCTTTGCCCGCACCCTGGCCGGGCAGGATTAGAGCACAGCAGGGAGCAGGAAGCCAGGCTGACACCTGACACCTGCTACCTGCTACCTGCTACCCTGCGACTTGCTACCTTGCTACCTTGCTACCTTGCTATCCTGCTACCCGCAACCTTGCCCATGTGCGGCCAACGCGGTATAGTCAAGCCATATCCCATCCCGGAGAAAGAGCGATGCACGAACTGCCGGTTACCCAGGGAATTCTGGCAACGGCCATCGAGGCCGCCCAACAGCACGGCGGCTACCCCATCACCGATATCTACCTGGTCATCGGTGAGCTATCGAGCATTGTGGACGATTCGGTGCAGTTCTATTTTGACATGCTCAGCCAGGGCACGCTGGCCGAAGGCGCCCGGCTCCATTTTCAACGCCAGCCGGCCCAGGCAACCTGCTGGGCGTGCGGCCACCAGTTTGAAGTCAGCCCGCCCCTGCCGCCCCTTTGTCCGGCCTGCCAGAGTCCGCGCCTGCACGTTACCGGCGGGCGCGAATTTTACGTGGAAAGCATCGAGGTCGACGATGGGGCCGGCCCGTCATCCCCGCATGGTTAATTTGTGACAAATATCGCAAATAAAAATGACAGATGTCACTATCTATTTTCCCCCCAACAGTGCTACTATAAAATTGCGACTGCCCGACGCACAACCATTTCCTCTGCCACAAAATACCACCTTCAATCTGGAGCACCCTGCCCCGGAACCTGCCTGACCGGAACACATCCAAACCAACCGAATACCCGCCACCGGTTCCTTCTCTGGTCCTGACCGGCCCGTAAGCCAACTATCGGGCGGTTGCGATGAGGCCCAAACCCAGGTCAGACCCTGAAAAGAGGAGGTTTATATGCTCACGGATTCCACGGCAGACCGTGCCCGCGCCCCTACGTTTCTGGAAGAGGTCATCGCCCAGACTCCCGGCGACCCGCGGCTGGAAATGTGCATCCAGTGCGGCACGTGCGGGGGGTCGTGTCCGTCCGGCCCGGACATGGACTATACGCCCCGTGCCCTGTTTGCCATGATAAAGGCCGGCATGAAAGACGCCGTTCTCCGAAGCAACACCCCCTGGTTCTGCGTGTCGTGCTACTACTGCATGGTGCGCTGTCCCCAGGAAGTCCACATTACCGACCTGATGTACACCCTGAAGCGAATGGCCGTGCAGGAAGGCCTGTACCACGAGTCCAGCGCGTCGACCGCGCCGGAATTTTCCGGCACATTCATCGACTACGTGGAAAACTACGGGCGCAGTTTTGAACTGGGCCTGGCGACCCGCTACCACCTGCGCCACAACCCGATGGGCGCGGTCAAAATGGCAACCTCGCTGGGGCTGGGAATGCTGAGAAAAGGCCGCATGGACCTGAACCCCAAACGCATCAAGGGCATTAAACAGCTCCAGGCCATTCTGGAAAAGGCCAAAGCGTTGGGAGGTGCGGTATGATGTACGGCTATTATCCCGGCTGTTCCCTGGAAAAAAACGCCATTGCCTACCACCAGTCGATGATGGCGGTGGCCCGGAAGCTGAACCTGGAGTTTGCCGAAATTGATGACTGGAACTGCTGTGGAGCCACCGAGTACTTCTCGCTGGAGCTGTTGCCCGCGTATGCGCTGGTCAGCCGGAACCTGGCCCTGGCCCAAAACCAGCTAAAAAACGGGCGGCAGTTGGTGGCCCCGTGCAGTGCCTGCTTTGTAAACCTGCTCAAAACGGACCGCTACATGGCCCGGTCGCCGGAGCTGGCGCGGCAGGTCAACGAAGCGCTGGCCGCGGGCGGTCTGCATTACGAGCCGGGCAGTGTGGAAGTGCGCCACCTGCTGGACATCATCATCAACGATGTGGGGTACGAGGCCGTGGCCCGGCAGGTGGTCAAGCCGCTGTACAATCTGCGGGTGGCCCCCTACTACGGCTGTCTGACCGTCCGGCCCGGCCTGGAAAAATCGTTCGACAACCCGGAATACCCTACCAGCCTGGACCGTCTGCTCGACACCCTGGGCGCGGAGGTGGTGGACTTTCCGCTCAAGGCCCACTGCTGTGGCGGCCATATGACCCAAATCAGCGAAGATACGGCCCTGGAAATGATTCGCCGCCTGCTCAAAAACGCGGCCGACTACGAGGCCGATGTCATTGTGACCGTCTGCCCGATGTGCCAGCTCAACCTGGATGCCTACCAGGACAGTGTGAACAAGAAGTTCGGCACGCGCTACCGGATTCCGGTGCTGTACTTTACCCAACTGATGGGCCTGGCTTTTGGCCTGCGTCCGGTGGAGCTGGGCTTTGGCAAAGAGTTTGTCAGCCCCACGTTGGCGCTGGCAAAAATCGGCGCCGAACCGCCGCCCCGGCCATCAAAAAAGGCCCGTCCCTCCAGAGACGCCCTGCCCATGCCGGAAATGCCGGAGGAGGAATAGACCATGAGCAAGGAACGAATCGGCGTGTATGTGTGTCACTGTGGAAGCAACATTGCCGGCGTGGTCGATGTGGCAGAAGTGGCCCGCTGGGCCAGCGAAGCCTTGCAAGATGACGGCGTGGTGGTGGCCCGCGATTACAAGTTTATGTGCTCCAGTCTGGGGCAGGAACTGATTGAGGCCGACATCCGGGAGCAGGGGTTGACCCGCGTGGTGGTGGCGGCCTGCTCCCCCCACCTGCACGAACACACCTTCCGCAAGGCCACCGAACGGGGCGGCCTGAACCCCTACCTGTGCGAGATGGTCTCCATCCGGGAGCAGGTCTCCTGGGTCCATACCGACCGGCACAAAGCCACCGAAAAGGCCAAAGCCCTGGTTGCCGGGGGGGTGGAGCGGGTAGTACACCACGAGCCGCTGGAGCCCATCCGCGTACCCATCAACGAGGCCACGCTGGTGGTAGGCGGCGGCATCGCCGGCATCCAGGCCGCGCTGGAAATTGCCGATAGCGGCTATCCCGTATACCTGGTGGAGCGGGAGCCGTCCATCGGCGGGCATATGGCCCAGTTCGACAAGACCTTCCCCACCCTGGACTGCGCGGCCTGTATTCTGACCCCCAAAATGGTGTCGGTGGGGGACCATCCCAACATCACCCTGCTTACCTGGAGCGAGGTGGAGCAGGTAGATGGCTACGTGGGCAACTTTGAGGTGACTATCCGAAAAAAGGCTCGCTACGTCAACGAGGAACTGTGCACCGGTTGCGGCATCTGCGAGGAAAAGTGCCCCAAGCGGGTCATCGATAATGTCTACGAGGCCGGTTTGGGCTACCGCAAGGCGGTGTACCGGCCCTTCCCCCAGGCTGTGCCCAAGTACCCGGTCATCGACACCAAAAACTGCATCTACTTTGAGCGAGGCAAATGCAAGGCCTGCCAGATTTTCTGCCCCACCAAGGCCATCGACTTTGAGCAGGAGGACCAGATTATCCAGGTGAAGGTCGGCAACATCATCCTGGCCACCGGCTACGACCTGTTCGACGCCCGGCGCATTCCCCAGCTTGGCTACGGGCGGCTGGCCAACGTGTTCACCAGCCTGGAGTTCGAGCGGATGTGCAACGCCGCCGGCCCCACCAACGGCGAAATCGTCCTGCGCGACGGCGTTACCAAACCGCAGTCGGTGGCGATTATCCACTGTGTGGGCAGTCGGGACCGGAACTACAACAACTACTGTTCGGTTATCTGCTGTATGTCGAGCCTGAAATTTGCCCACCTGGTCAAGGAACGGACCGGGGCAGAGGTGTACAACTTCTATATCGACATGCGCACCGCGTTCAAGGATTACGACGAGTTCTACCAGAAAGTTCTGTCCGAGGGAACCCACTTTATCCGGGGCCGGGTAGCCGAGGTGACCGACGCGGCCCGTCTGCCGGGCGAGGAAGGCAAGCTGATTGTCCAGTGCGAGGATACCTTCATTGGCAAACAGCGGCGCATACCGGTGGATATGGTCATCCTGTCTGCCGGGCTGGAGCCGCGCCGCGACGCCAAGGAGGTCGCCAAGAAGTTCGGCATCTCCTGCAGTGCGGATAGCTGGTTCATTGAAAAGCACCCCAAGCTGGACCCGGTAGCCACAATGACCGAGGGCATCTTCATTGCCGGGGCCTGCCAGGGGCCAAAGGACATCCCGGCCAGCGTGTCCCAGGGCGCGGCCGCGGCGGCCCGTGTGCTGAGCCATATCCAGCAGAAGGAGCTGTCGCTGGAGCCGGTGCGGGCCAGCGTTATCGAAGAAAAATGCTCCGGATGCCGCATCTGCAACGGGCTGTGCCCCTTCAATGCCATCATCTTCCACGAGGACCGGCGGGTCACGGAAATCAATCCGGCATTGTGCCAGGGTTGCGGCACCTGCGTGGCGGCCTGCCCGTCCGGAGCCATCACCGGAACCCAGTTCAGCAACGAGCAGGTTCTGGCCCAGCTTGAAGGCCTGCTGAAGATACCGGTCAACGGCAGTTCGGCCCGTCTGCCGGAACCGGAATTGGCCTGAGCGAGGTGAACCATGAGCGAACCATTTGAACCCCTGATTATCGGTTTTACCTGCAACTGGTGCAGTTATCGGGCGGCAGACCTGGCCGGCACGTCGCGCGAAAAATATCCGCCCAACATCCGGCTCATCCGGCTGATGTGTTCGGGCCGGCTGGACCCCACCTTTGTGCTGAAGGCGCTGGCCGGCGGGGCGGACGGCGTGCTGATTACCGGCTGTCATCCCGGCGAGTGCCACTACCTGGAGCAGAACTTCAAGGCCCTGCGGCGATACCTGCTCCTGCGCCGGTTGCTCACCCAGATGGGGGTTGAGCCGGCGCGGGTCAGGCTGGTGTGGGCCAGCGCGGCAGAGGGGGTGCGGCTGGCCGCGGAAATCGACCGCTTTGTTGAAGAAGTGCGCCGGCTGGGGCCGCTGAACTGGCCGGCGGTGGTCAGTGAAAACGGGGCCGAAATGCCGGAACCGGCCACGGAGGTGACAGCATGAGCGACAACGGCAAACCCAGGTTCGGTATGTACTGGGCCTCCTCGTGCGGCGGGTGCGAAATTTCTGTGCTCAACATCCACGACAAGCTCCTGGTAGTGGACGAGGTGTTCGATGTGGTGTTCTGGCCCTGCGCGGCAGACTTCAAGTACGAGGATGTGCGCGGCTACCCCGATGGCTACATCGACCTGTGCCTGTTCAACGGGGCCATTCGCAACACGGAAAACGAGGAGATGGCCCGTCTCCTGCGCCGCAAGTCGAAGGTGCTGGTGGCTTTTGGCTCCTGCGCCTATGAGGGCTGTATCCCTGCCCTGTCGAACCTGACCAGCAAGGCCGACACCCTGCAAGCCGTGTACCTGAACAGCCCATCCACCGAAAACCCGTCCGGCATTCTGCCCCAACCCCGTACGTCTGTGCCGGAGGGGGAGCTGGAAATTCCGGAATTCTACCACACGGTCAAATCGCTGGGCCAGGTAGTGCCGGTAGACTACACCATCCCCGGCTGTCCGCCGGAACCGCACCAGATTTGGGCCGTGCTGGAAACGGTAGTCGCCGCGCTGAAAGGTCAGGCCGACCTGCCGCCGGCGGGAAGCATCATCGGCGCCGGGCAGACCGCGGTTTGCGAGGAATGCCCCCTGACCAAAAACGAAAAAACCGTGCGGCGATTCTACCGCCCGTGGGAGGTCAAACCGGAACCGGGGCTGTGCCTGCTGGAGCAGGGACTGGTCTGTATGGGGCCGGCCACCCGCGGCGGATGCGGCGCGCTTTGCCCGCAGGTCGGCATGGGCTGTAGAGGATGCTACGGCCCGCTGGACGGGGTGGAAGACCAGGGGGCCCGGATGCTGACCGCTTTGGCCTCGGTGGTGGAGGCAGGCCGGCCCGGCATGGACGAACACACCCTGGAAAAGGAAATCGAGGCTGTGATGGATACCATCGCCGACCCGGCGGGAACGTTCTACCGCTTCAGTATGGCCCATTCCATCCTCAAGCGGGCGCGGGTCAACGGCAACGGTGGTAAACCCGGTCTGCAGTCCGGCAGTGGTGAATAAAATCTGGCAGATTGGCGGGTCGAAGGATTGGAGATTGGGAAATGGGAGATTCCGTCTTCAATCTGCAGTACCTGTCCCTTTTCATCCTTCCGCCTTCTGCCTTCATCCCTTATTAACAGGAGCGGCCCAATGAAGAAAATCAGCATCGACCCCATTACCCGGCTGGAAGGCCACGGCAGAATAGACATCTTCCTGAACGATGAGGGCGACGTTGCCAACGCCTACTTTGTCATTCCGGAACTGCGCGGCTTTGAGCAGTTCTGTGTGGGCCGTCCGGCGGAGGAGATGCCGCGCCTGACCAACCGCATCTGCGGGGTATGTCCGGAGGCCCACCACATGGCCGCCACCAAAGCCCTGGACGACCTGTTCAAGGTAGAGCCATCGTCCGCGGTGAAGAAGGTGCGGGAGCTGTTCTACATGGCTTTTTATGTGACCGACCACACCACCCACTTCTACGCCCTGGGCGGCCCGGATTTTGTGGTGGGGCCGGACGCGCCGCCGGCAGAACGCAACATCCTGGGCGTCATCCACAAGGTGGGTGTGGACATCGGCAAGCAGGTCATCGACACCCGGCGGCGCAACCACGATATTATCAAGAAGCTGGGCGGTCGGGGTGTGCATCCGGTGGCCGGAATTCCCGGCGGCTGGAGCCAGGCCGTTACTCCGGACCTGCAGAAGGAGATAGAGGAAGCCGCTCGCCAGAATGTGGAGTTTGCCCTGTTCAGCCTGGAGCTGTTCGCCAAAATCGTGCTGGAAAACAAAGAGTATGTGGATATGGTGCTCTCGGACGCGTACACGCACCGCACCTACTACATGGGCCTGGTGGACGCCAACAATCAGGTCAACTTCTACGATGGCGTGGTGCGGGTGGTCGACCCGGAGGGCAAGGAGTTTGTCCGCTACGACCCGCGGGACTATCCCCAGCACGTGGCCGAGCGGGTGGAGCCATGGACTTACCTGAAGTTCCCCTATCTCAAGCAGGTCGGCTGGAAAGGGTTTGTGGACGGCAAGGAGAGCGGCGTTTACTGCGCCACCCCGCTGTCGCGGCTGAACGTGTCGGACGGCATGCCGACCCCCAAGGCCCAGGAAGCCTACGAAAAAATGTACGAGACCCTGGGAAGCAAGAAAGTCAACGGGCGGTATGCGCCGGTACATTTCCGGCTGGCAACCCACTGGGCCAGACTGGTGGAACTGCTGTTTGCCGCAGAGCGAATGCTGGAGCTGGCCCAGGACCCGGAAATCACCGACCCGAACGTGCGTCCGGTGGTCAAACCGCCGGCAGTGGCCCCGTTCCGCGACATTCCGGGCGAAGGGCTGGAAGGCGTGGGTTGTGTAGAGGCCCCGCGGGGTACGCTGACCCATCACTACTGGGCCGATGAGCAGGCCATCCTCAAAAAGGTCAACCTGATTGTCGGCACCACCAACAACTACGCGCCGATGGCGATGTCTATCAAGAAGGCGGCGCAGTCCCTCATCAAGAAAGGGCAGGTCATTTCTAACGGCCTGCTGAACCGGATTGAAATGGCCTTTCGCAATTACGACCCCTGCTTCTCCTGCGCCACCCATTCCCTGCCGGGCCAGATGCCGCTGGAGGTCAATATTTACAATGCCCGCGGCGAAGTGGTAGAGAAGCTAAGCCAATTTGTGGAATGAGGGAAGTGGAGATTGGAGATTGGAGATTAGAGATTGGGGATTGGAGATTGGGAGGATGAAAACGCTGGTGCTGGGGCTGGGCAATCCCATCCTGACCGATGACGGCGTGGGGGTGTGGGTGGCGCAGGCCGTCCGGGCCGCCCTGCCCCCCGGCAGTCCCGTGGAAGTGGACGAGGTCAGCGTGGGGGGACTCCGGTTGATGGAGCGGGTGCTGGGATACCGCCGCGTCATTCTGATAGACGCCCTGCACCCGCCCCTGTCCCTGCCGGGAACCATCCACCGGCTCACCCTGGATGACCTGAACCGGCTCAGCCCCACCCGGCACAGCGCCTCGGCCCACGATACGACCCTGGCAACGGCCCTGGAAACTGCCCGCCGGATGGGTCTGGCCCTGCCGGAGGAGTTCGTCATTTACGCGGTGGAGGTGGAAAACATTTCCGATTTTGGCGACCAGCCCACCCCGGCCGTGTCGCAGGCCATTGCCAGAACCACCCAGGCGGTGTTATCAGAACTGGTAACCCAAGGAGAGAAAGATGATTTCACCCGAACTCATCCGCCGGTATCCATTTTCGGCCGGTCTGACCGAAGAGGAGCTGATTCTGCTGGCGAAATCTGCTAATGAAGAAACGGTAGAAGCCGGAACCTACTTTTTCAAGGAAGGGGACGAGCTGAACGCCCTGTATCTGGTGATAGAAGGCGCCGCGGCCGTGGTCATCGAAGTGCCCGACCACGAAGCCGACCAGTCGGTGGCGGGGCAGTTGACCGGGCAGATAAAAACCAGGGATGTGGTTATCAGCGCTATCGGGCCGGGCGATGTATTTGCCCCCTCCTCGCTGATTCCCCCGCACGTGGCATCGGCCAGCGTCAAGGCCACCACCGACTGCCGGGTCATCAAATTCGACGCGGTGCAGTTGCGGCAGGTCTTTGAGGAAAACTGCCACTTTGGCTACCGGATGGTGCAGAAAGCCGCGGCGGTCATCCGGGAGCGGCTCCAGGCCATGCGCATCGAATCGCTGGCGCATCTGGTATAGCCTGCCTCCAAGAGTAATGCCGTGAGCCGTCCACAAATAAGGGCACGAATAGACGAATTTACGAATTTACGAATGGAACGGACGTAATATCTTTTCGTGTTTTCGTAAATTCGTGCCTTCGTGTTCTATTCGCGGACGGCTCCGCCTACAACCATCA
>RFJV01000300.1 GCA_003694775.1 Chloroflexota bacterium
ATAGGGCGATATTGCGATAGGGCGATAGGGCGATAAGGCGGGAGGTGCTGCTTTGCTACTTTGCCGCTTTGCTACTTTGCTCCCTTGCTTCCTTATGCTATAATATCTGTGCATAAGGGGATGCAACGGCTTCGACAGGAAAGTGGACGGTTGCAAACTGCGAGCCGAGCTGTCCTAACTCGTTAAACTGGGGCAAAACAATAAGTGCCGAGAAAGTACCTGCTTTCGGGCGCTCCTACAACGCTCTGCCCCTCGCGGCCTAATAGCGTTGTAGGCGCATAACGGCTCCACAAGCGAGCCTCGTCCACACATTCTCTTACCCCCGAGAGAGAGGTGTGGGCGTCAGATAAATCGGGGTGCTCCGGGGCGACGCCGATAAACCCCGGCTAAGACGTATCGGCTGGTTTGGGTGGACTGCGGCGACCCACGAAGCCCAAACGAGAACTTGAGTGTCGCCTACGCTCGTAGACGTTTGCAACCAGCTTTTCTGGACGCGGGTTCGACTCCCGCCATCTCCACTCTTGCCTGTCCCTACCGGGTAGACAGGCACACAAGGCGGCCTGGCCGCCTTTTTCTTTGCCTGCGTTCTGTAAATTTTTGCGGAGGCTCTGATGAACGTTAATGTTTGGGGCGTTGTTCTGGTGCTGATTTTTGCGGTCTACCTGATTTCCCGTGCGGTTAGCGGCTCCTCAGCCGACGATGAGGATATGGACTCACCTTTTTCCCAGGTTGACGGGCGGCTGAAGTCCAGGATGGTGCTGTTCTACCTCTTTTTGATTGTGCTGGCCGTGGGGTATTTTCTGGTGACCCTCTTTGCCGCGTCTTATTCCTGACCGGTCCCAACCGGACAGGCCGGTGGGACAGTCTGCCCATTCAACGTGGCGAATTTCTGTGGTATAATGGAATCCGAGGACACCGCCAATGATGGCCCGGAATTCCGACCCCTGCCTGCAGTTTCTAATACGCCTGGGAGAAGTCGGCGCGGACGACCTGCCGCTGGAGGAGCAGTTAGCTGTGTTTGCCCGTCTGTCTGCCCGCCTGGCCGGCGTGGACGGGTGTACGGTTCTGCGCTGGAACCGTGAGGCCGACACGGTTGAGGTGCTGGCCGACTACGTGTCGCCCGATGTTGACTCCCCCTTTGCCGGGGTTGACCAGCGCGGCTCGGCCTATCCCCTGGCCGATTATCCCCTGACCGCCCGCGTGCTGACTGAAAGTACCCCCGTGGTCTTCGGGGTGACAGATGCGCACATCGCCCAAACCGAGCGCAGTCTGCTGGAGGCGTTCCGCTGGCAGGATGTCCTGCAAATCCCCATCCGGGTCCGGCAGAAGACGCTGGGAGTGGTGAAGTTTTTCCTGGCCCGCGGCTCGTCCACCCAATTTACTGCCGACCTGATAGGGCTGGCCTCGGCATTGGCAGTGCAGGCCGGTTTGCTTCTGGAGAATGCAGGGCTGGTGGCCGAAGGAGAAGAGGGCCGGCTCCACGCCGAGGCCCTGCAGGTGATTGGCCGTGCCCTGGCTTCGGAGCTGGATTACCAGCGCATTGTCCGCAATGTGGCCGAATTCGCCTACCGCCTGACCGGCCCGCAGTTTGTGTTTGTGGCGGTACCGGATGGAGAGGATAAGGACTCATTGCGGGTAGTGGCGGCTATCGGCCGCAATGAACTGGACGGCAGTCTGGTCAATATTGACGATATTCCACCGCCGTTTCTGCACCAGCGAGGGGTGCAGGAGGCGGTATCCAAAGCCCGTCCGGTGGTGATACCGGACGCACTGGCGGAAATGGACCGGGTAGATACCGGACCGCTGGGCCTGCGGTGGCAGTCGATGGCCGCGGCGCCGTTGCTGGCCCACAACCAATTGGTAGGCGTGCTGGCCGCGTACGCGGCCCAACCCCATTTCTTTACGGCCAGTGATGTCAGCACCCTGATGTCGCTGGCCAGCCAGGCCGCGGTAGCCATTCAGAATGCCCGGCTGTTTGCGGAGCTGGCGGAGCAAAGGGAAGCTCTGTGGCAGATGTCGCTCCGGCTGGTGCACGCCCAGGAGGAGGAGCGCCGCCGCATTTCCCGCGAGCTTCACGATGAGCTGGGGCAGGCGCTGACCGCCCTGAAGATAAATCTGGACCTGGCCCGCCGGGCTATGCCGGACGACGCGCCGCCGCGGCTGGTTCGCAGTGTGCAGGAGGCGGCCGCTCTGGCCGTACAGACCCTCAACGTGGCCCGCGATATGTCGCTGGCCCTGCATCCGGCTATGCTGGACGACCTGGGCCTGGTGGCGGCTCTGCGCTGGGAAATTGACCGCTACGAACAGCGAACCGGCCAGAGCGTCTCTCTGGAAATCGACCTTGATGAGTCTGCTGTGGGGCCGGAACTGGCGATTACCGCCTACCGCATCATCTCCGAAGCGCTGACCAACGCCGCCCGGCACGCCCAGGCCGATACCGTGGCTGTCAGTCTTACCCAAACCGGGCGCGGCCTGGAAATCGTCGTCCAGGATGACGGGGTAGGCTTCGACGCGGCCCGGTGGCTGGCGTCGCCGGAAGAACGGCGCAGTCTGGGATTGCTGGGGATGCGGGAGCGGGCGGTCTTGCTGGGCGGGCAGGTCGATATTATTTCCAGTCCGGGCCGCGGAACCCGCATCGAGGCATTTTTACCGCTCCAGCAGAAGCGGTAGCATAGGCAGACCCGGCCAGAACAGCAACAAGGGGAAGACGGTTTTCATTCTTCCGCCTTCTGCCCTCATCCTTTTCAACACGGAGGGAGTATGATAAAGGTTCTGCTGGTGGATGACCACGTGGTAGTCCGGCAAGGGTTAAAGGCCCTGATGTCGGAAGAGCCGGATATCGAAGTGGTGGGCGAGGCCAGCAACGGGCGAGAGGCCCTGGAAAAGGCGGCGGCGGTCCAGCCGGATGTGGTGCTGATGGACATTTCTATGCCTGGCCTGAACGGTATCGAGGCTACACGGCAGATTTGCCAGCGCCTGCCTGATGTAAAAGTGGTGGTGCTGTCGATGCACGCCAACGAGGAGTACGTGTTCCAGGTGCTTCAGGCCGGCGCGTCTGGATACGTGCTCAAGCAGTCCGACTCGCTGGAAGTGCTGGCCGCCATCCGGGCCGCGGTGACCGGCGGCTCGTTCCTCAGTCCGCCGATTTCGCGGGCCGTGATTGATGACTACCTTCGCCGGGCCGACGCGCGCCACCCCGACTCATCGTCCGAACTGCTGACTTCACGCGAGCGGGAGGTGCTCCAGCTCCTGGCCGAAGGCCGCTCCAACCAGGAAATTGCCGAGGAGCTGAACATCAGTGTGAAAACTGTAGAGACCCACCGGAGCAATATGATGCGCAAGCTGGGGGTCAGCACAAAAACCGAACTGATTAAATACGCCCTGCGCAAAGGCTGGGCGATGCTGGAATAAAATAGTTGGAAAGTTTGTGAGTTAAGGAGTTAGAGAGTTTAGAGTAATCTACTCTCTGTCCTCACCCCACCCCCTTCCCTCTCCCATCCGTGGGAGAGGGAAGGGGGTTAGGGGGTAGGGTGAGGGGGTATATCCCCATTTTCACCTGTGCCCGGTACGGGTATCCTCGAAGTCGTCCCGCCAGGGACTGCCGCACTCCCTGAAAATCAGGGAGTTTTGTTTTTTAAATCAGGATTTTCCCGATACCCCCCAGCGGCTTGATTTGCTACACTAATAATAGCCCATTTCAGGAGTCGACAATGCCGAACCGACCACGCATTATGGTTGCTGACGGCAGTAAATATTTTGCCCTCTCAACGTGGCAGATGCTTATCCCTGAAGATGAGTTCGATTTTGTGGGGCTGGCAAACTCCACTGCTGAGGCGCTGGAGATGGCTCGCCTGCTGGGGCCTGAGATTATTCTGGTGGATATTTCCCATTCTGAAACCGGCGGTTTCCAGACGGTGCGGGATTTATCCGCCGTCCGGCCAGAGGCGGCCATCGTAGTGGTGGGGCTGGCCGTCACCACCGCAGTCGACCGGGTGGCCCGGCAGGCCGGCGCGTCGGCCTGTCTGGATAAATCCGAACTGGCAGAAAAACTGCCGGGCGTACTGTCTTGCCTGGCTAAAAAATACAGCACTTATTCCATTTCATCCAGACCCAATCAGTACAGCTTGCAGTGGACGGGGGTGAGGACTGATGTTTCATCACATTAAGCATTTCTTCCGCAATCTGGTTCAGCGGGTGCGAGACCCGCAGGGGCAGAGTTTTGTCGAAATGGCAATCGCCGCCCCAATTCTCTTACTGATGTTTATTGGCGTGTTTGAGGTGGGGTGGGCACTGCGCGGCTACCTGGTGCTGGCAAATGCCAACCGCGAGGCGGCCCGCTTTGCCGTGAAAAACGCGGTGCTGGATTACTCCACTAAAAATCCGGCAGAAATCGGCTACAACGTGGTGCTCTCGCACACCACGGCCAGCCTGTCGGAGCAGTTGCCGCTGGAGTTTCTGAACAACCCCAACGCCACTATGATTATTTCCCATTTTGTGATTGATACCGGCATCCCCTGCTCCACCGGGGCCATTCAGAATGGGAAGTACGTGGAGTACACCTGCGACTGCGAAACCGGCGACCCCTCCGACCCGGACGGGGACGGCACCCCCTGGTTCAGCAAGGACGACCTGGTCCTGCACCCGGACTCGCCCGGATACAGCCACTACAAGCAGGTGTATGGTCAGCCCCGCAGTACCCGGCTGGGCGGCGGAAGCTACCAGAATTTTGCCAACCAGCTGGCCGTAGAAAACAACCAGGCCAACTGTATGGCCCGCCAGTCTGCCGGCGATTCGGCAGAGTATGTCATCGACAACGTGATTGCCATTGAAATGTTCTACGACCAGCCCCAGCTCCTGGGCGTACCGTTCATCTCCAACCGCATCACCGACCCCATCCCCTTCTACACCCATACGGTGATGCGGATATCCACCTCCCGCGATACGGAATCGACCGATACCATCGGCCCGACCTGCGAACTCCTGCCCATCACCTTCCCGGAGAGCAGTCTGAGCGGCAATCCGCCGCCCCAGCAGGATGTGGAGCTGTTCGAGGGTGGCTCGCCCGGCAACTTTGGCTGGACATACTGGAACTCCAACATCAACCAAACCCAGGGCATCAACTACATTGAAGAGTCCCTCATCAACCCGCGGTTGTCCACCATCGACTTCACCGCGGATGAGGATGACCCCGATTACCCCAACGACCATGCCCTCAACGTGGGAGACTACGTGGCCGGCCGGACCGGTGTTGGCAACAGCAGTACCATCCGTGACCTGCTGGATGGGTATGTAGGCCGCACCGTTCTGGTGCCCGTCTACGATGTGGTGGGGCCAAAACCCGGCGGAAATGCCTCCTACCGCATCAGCCACTTTGCCCAGGTGCGGATTAACCAGATTTGCTTCCCCGGCGATAGCTGTTACGGCACTTCAAAGGCCATTCGGGCGACCTTCCTGGAGTACCAGGACGATGCCTGCGAAGACCCCTCGGAAGGCGGTGGCGGTGGCGGCAACAACCCGCCAGTGGCGGTGGACGATACCGGCACAACGCCCAGAGACACGCCTATCACCATCAACGTTGTGGCTAACGACAGCGACCCGGACAGCGACCCGCTGACTGTGGACTCCGTCACCCAGCCGTCCAAGGGGGTGGTGGTCAACAACGGCGACGGCACGGTAACCTATACACCCAAGAACAACCCCTCCGGCGAGGGAACCTTCACCTTTGAATACACCATCAGCGACGGCAAGGGCGGCACCGCTACCGGCACGGTCACCATTACCGTCACCGCGTCGGGCGGCGGCAACAACCCGCCCGTGGCCCAGAACGACTCCGGCTACACCGCCAATGCCGGTACCCCGCTGACCGTCAGCGCCGCGTCCGGTGTGCTGGCGAACGACACCGACGCGGACAGCGACCCGCTGACCGCGGTCAAAGTGACCGACCCGGCCCACGGCACGCTGACCCTCAACGCCGACGGCTCCTTTACCTACACGCCCAATGCCGGCTACGCCGGAAACGACACCTTCACCTACAAGGCCAACGACGGCACAGCGGACTCCAACGTGGCCACGGTGACCATTACCGTCAACGGCAACAACGCCCCCTCTGCGGTCAACGATTCCTACACCGCCACCGAAGACACCCCGCTGACCATCAATGCCGCCTCCGGCGTGCTGGCCAACGATACCGATGTGGAAGGCGACCCGCTGACTGCCATCAAGCTGACCGACCCGGCCCACGGCACGCTGACCTTCAACGCCGACGGCTCCTTTACCTACATCCCCAACGCCAACTTCAGCGGGAGCGACAGCTTTACCTACAAGGCCAACGATGGCTTCAACGACTCCGCCGCGGCCACGGTCAGCATTGTGGTCAATCCGGTTAACGACCCGCCCACCGCGGTGGACGACTCTTACACCGCCACCCAGGGGTCCACGCTGACCGTCAACGCTGCCTCCGGCGTGCTGGCCAACGGCACCGACCCCGATACGATTGTGCTGAGCGCGGTGCTGGTCTCCAATCCCACCAAAGGCACGCTGACCCTCAACAGCGACGGCTCCTTCACCTACACCCCCACCGGAAGCGGGTCCGACAGCTTCACCTACAAGGCCAACGACACCATGGCCGACTCCAACGTGGCCACGGTCAATATTACCATCAACCCCGCCGCACCGGTAACGATTGCTTCGCACAATTTTGATGACAATAA
>RFJV01000301.1 GCA_003694775.1 Chloroflexota bacterium
TATGAGCGAACGTCCCGTTTCACCCGGCCTGCAAACCGAAGAAAAACAGCTTGATACCAGCCTCCGCCCCACCGATTGGGAGGGGTATATCGGGCAGGCCGCGGTCAAGGAAAATGTCAAAATCCTGATAGAGGCCGCCCAACAGCGCGGGGAAGCCCTGGACCACATTCTGCTGTACGGCCCGCCCGGCCTGGGAAAAACAACCCTGGCAAACATCATTGCCCACCAGATGGGGGTCAACCTGAAAATCACCTCCGGCCCGGCCATCGAACGTCCCGGCGACCTGGCCGCCATTCTGACCAACCTGCGCAAGGGCGACCTGCTGTTCATCGACGAAATCCACCGCCTGAGCCGGTCGGTAGAGGAGGTGCTCTACCCGGCGATGGAGGACTACGCCCTGGACATCGTCATCGGCAAGGGGCCGAGCGCCCGCAATATCCGGCTCAAACTGCCCCATTTTACCGTGCTGGGGGCAACCACCCGGCTGGACCTGCTGGCCTCGCCTCTGCGCGACCGGTTCGGCGCGGTGTTCCGGCTGGAGTTTTACTCCCCGGAGGAGCTTCAGCAAATTGTGACCCGCTCCGCGGCCATTCTGCAGATTCCCATCGAGCCGGACGGCGCACTGGAAATTGCCCGCCGCGCCCGCGGCACGGCCCGTATTGCCAACCGCCTGCTCAAGCGGGCCAGAGACTACGCCCAGGTACGCGCCGGCGGTGTTATTACCCGGCAGGTAGCCCAAGATGCCCTGGCCCTGCTCAATGTTGACGCCCTGGGGCTGGACGACCTGGACCGCAAGGTTCTGCTGGCTATCATCGAAAAGTTCGGCGGCGGACCGGTGGGATTGGACACCATCGCCGCCAGTGTCAGTGAGGAAAGCGCCACCATTATGGATGTGGTGGAGCCGTACCTGCTTCAGCTTGGCTTCCTGGAGCGGACACCCCGCGGTCGGGTGGTGACACCCCACGCCTACCGCCATCTGGGTCTGGCCCCGCCAGACCAGGCCGAACAGCCAACGCTGTTTTAGGCAAGGTAGCAGGGTAGCAGGGTAGCAGGGTATCGATGTAGGGACAGGCCCCTGTGCCTGTCCAGCAGGACAGCAGGGTAAACACCGGTCAGAGCGCGGTATACCGTGCCCAAACAGGGCAACATTATGTCGCCCCACCGGTTAACCATTGACTATTCACAAATTCACCATTGACCATTGCCATGGACGTTAGCCTGTTTGATTACGAATTACCCGCGGAACTGATTGCCCAAACGCCGGTTGAACCCCGCCACGCCTCGCGGCTGATGCTGGTCAACCGGCAAAGCGGCGAAATTTCGCACCATACCTTTGCCGGGATTGTGGACCTGCTCCACCCCGGCGATATTCTGGTTGCCAACGACACGCGGGTTATCCCGGCCCGGCTGTACGGGCAAAAAAGCACCGGCGGCAAGGTAGAAATTCTCCTGCTCAAGCGTCTGGACGAACGCCGCTGGGAAGCCCTGGTCGGGGGGAAGCGGCTCAAGCCGGGGGTGGTGGTCACCATAACCACCGGCCCAGACAGCCCCGCCCCCCTGACGCTGACCATCCGGGAAGACCTGGGCGAAGCCCGCCGGCTGGTCGAGTTCGACCGTCCGGTCAACGGCCTGCTGGAGCAGGTCGGACAGACACCCCTGCCGCCGTACATCCATACCCCGCTGGCAGACGGCGAACGCTACCAGACGGTCTTCAGCCGGATTGATGGTTCTGCCGCCGCGCCGACAGCCGGTCTTCATTTTTCGCCGGAAATTCTGCTGGCTCTGCGCGAAAAGGGGGTTCTGCTGGATTACGTCACCCTGCACATTGGCCTGGACACCTTCAAGCCGGTTACGGCGGCGGAGGTGGAACAGCACGCCATTCACCGGGAATACGCCCGCCTGACCGCGGATACGGCCCGGCGCATCAACCAGGCCAAGCTGTCGGGGGGGCGGCTGGTGGCCGTGGGCACAACCGCGGTGCGCACTCTGGAAACCGCGGCCCTGCGCAGTGCCGGCGTCCGCGGCTCGCTCAGGGAAGCCAGCCGGCTGGACCCGAACCTCTGTCCCTGGAAGCCCGTCGCCGCCATTGAAGAGGAAACCGACCTGTACATCTACCCCGGCTACACTTTCCGGGCCGTGGATGTTATGCTGACCAACTTCCACCTGCCCCGCTCCACCCTGTTGATGCTGGTCAGCGCCTTTGCCGGGCTGGAGCTGATTCGGCGGGCCTACCAGATTGCCATCCAGGAACGGTACCGCTTCTATTCCTTTGGCGATGCCATGCTGATTGTGTAGGCCGGCCCGCGTCAGGGGATAAAGCGGGGGTCGTTTTCGTTCCAGATGAAAACTTTTCATTCCCTCCTCCCTCGGCTATAATTAGGCCGACTTTCACTGCGAGGGAACTTCTGATGCGCTACGAACCTGTTATCGGCATGGAAGTGCATGTCGAACTGAACACCCAAAGCAAAATGTTCTGCGCCTGCCGGGCCGACATTTTCGGCGCGGCCCCCAACACCCACGTTTGCCCCGTCTGTCTGGGGATGCCGGGCGTTCTGCCGGTCATCAACCAGAAGGCTGTGGAATACACCATTATGCTGGGGCAGGCCCTCAACTGCGAAATCCAACTGCACAACGTGTTCGCCCGGAAAAACTATTTTTATCCCGACCTGCCCAAAGGCTACCAGATTTCCCAGTACGAACTGCCGCTCTGCCTCAACGGTTATGTTGACGTACAGCCCGAAGGCAGTCCGGAACCGCGGCGAATCCGCATCCGGCGGGTGCACCTGGAAGAAGATACCGGCAAGCTGACCCACGTGGGCGATTACAGTCTGGTCGACCTGAACCGGGCCGGCGTACCACTGGTCGAAATTGTTACCGAGGCCGACATCCATTCCGCGGAAGAGGCGTACCTGTACGTCAGCAAACTGCGCCAGATTGTCCGCTACCTGGGCATCAGCACCGGCGATATGGAAAAAGGCGCCATGCGCTGTGAGGTCAACCTGTCGCTCAAAAACGCGGCCACCGGCGAATGGGGCACCAAGGTAGAAATCAAGAATCTGAACTCCTTCCGCTCGGTGCGCAATGCCATCGAGTACGAGGTTCAGCGGCAGGAAAAGGTGCTGGCCGAAGGCGGGGCCGTTGAACAGGTCACAATGGGCTGGGACGAAAACCGGCAGGTCACCTTTGTCCAGCGGGTCAAGGAAGGCGATGTGGGCTACCGCTACTTCCCGGAGCCAGACCTGCCGCCTCTGTACCTGGAAGCGTCGTGGGTGGAGCAGATTCGGGCCGGCCTGCCGGAACTTCCGGACGCAAAGCTGGCCCGCTACACCACCGATTACGGCCTGACAGACAAAGAAGCGGCAGTGCTGGCCGAAGACCGGGCCACCGCGGAATATTTTGAGGCCGTGGTGCAGGCCGCGGCAGATTTTCCGGGGGTCACGCCCAAGCAGGTCAGCAACTGGATTAGCGGCGAACTGTTCCGCCTGCTGAGCGAAAGCGGTCTGGAGATTGGGCAGGTCAACATTGCGCCGGCCCATCTGGCGGCCCTGATTGCTCTGGTCAATGCCAACACCATCAACCAGACCGCGGCCAAGAAAACCTTCAAGGTGATGTTTGAAACCGGACGCGCCCCCAAAGACATCGTCCGGGAGCTGGGGCTGGAGCAAATCAGCGATGCCGGCCAGTTAGAACAGCTTGTCCGCCAGGTCATTGCCGACAACCCGGAGGCGGTGGAACGCTACCGGAGCGGGCAGGAAAAAGTGCTGGGCTTTCTGGTCGGCCAGGTGATGCGGGCCAGCCGGGGCAAAGCCAATCCCCAACTGGTTGGCGACCTGCTGAAAAAGGAGCTTCAGACCGGTTAGCCGGTGACTTTCATCCTGTTTAAAAATGACCTTTGTCACTGGTCAATTCCGGGAAATTTGCTATACTATAGAGCGGTTCGAAAGTTTTCAATCACCTGTTCAGGGTGGTGAAGGTAAACGGTCAACCGCTCTATGTCAATAATGCGCCAGGCGCACTGCACAAGGAGGTGTATGTATACGACTGGATTCCACTAATTTTTTGGCGAAGCGCGTCTCAGCGTATTCGCTTTTTTTTTGCCCCTTATTAATCTGTCAACCTGACTATTTGCTAGAAAGGTGGATAAAATATGGCGGAACTAAATCCATTTGAAATTGCCCAGCGTCAACTGGACGAGGCCGCGGCCCTGCTGGGGCTGGACCCGGCCACGCACGCCCTTCTGCGCGAGCCAATGCGCCAGGTCATTGTATCCATCCCGGTGCGGATGGACGACGGCACGGTAAAGGTATTTCAGGGCTACCGGGTGCAGTACAACGACGCCCGCGGGCCGTGCAAAGGGGGTCTGCGCTGGCATCCCGATGAAACCCTGGACACGGTCAAGGCCCTGGCGGCCTGGATGACCTGGAAAACGGCGGTGGTCGACATTCCGCTGGGCGGCGGCAAAGGCGGCGTTACCTGCAACCCCAAGGAGCTTTCCCCCACCGAGCAGGAACGGCTGGCCCGCGGCTACATCCGGGCCATCTGGAAAGTTTTGGGAGAAAAAACCGACGTCCCCGCACCGGATGTGTACACCAACCCGCAAATTATGGCCTGGATGATGGACGAATACAGCACCATCCGCGGCCATATGGTCCCCGGTATCATCACCGGCAAACCCCTGTCGCTGGGCGGCTCAGCCGGTCGGAATGATGCTACGGCCCGCGGCGGTATCTACACCACCCGCGAAGCGGGCAAGGTTCTGGGCATCAACCTGGAAGGGGCACGGGCGGCCATCCAGGGGTACGGCAATGCCGGACAGTACGCCCACGAACTGGCCGAACAACTGCTGGGGATGAAAGTGGTCGCCGTGTCCGACTCCAAGGGCGGTATTTACCGCGAAAGCGGTCTGGACTTTGAATCGACCGTACGGCACAAGCGCGAAACCGGGTCGGTGGTCGACATGCCGGATACCACACCCATTTCCAATGAGGAACTGCTGGAGCTGGACGTGGTGGTTCTCTTCCCCTCCGCCCTGGAGAACGTTATCACCGAAGCCAACGCGGATAAAATCCGGGCCAAAATTGTCGCCGAACTGGCAAACGGCCCCACCACCCCGGAAGCGGACAAGATTCTGCACCAGAACGGGGTCTACGTTATCCCCGACTTCCTGTGCAATGCCGGCGGGGTGACGGTCAGCTACTTTGAGCAGGTGCAGAACGCTTACAACTACTACTGGCCCCTGCACGAGGTGCACGAGCGCCTGGACCACAAGATGACCGCCGCCTTCCATGCCGTGCACGAAATGGCCCAGGCCAAGAAAGTCCACAACCGGCTGGCGGCCTACCTGGTAGCTGTGGAGCGAGTGGCCGAGGCGGCCAAACTCAGAGGCTGGGTATAA